>NZ_JBHXRM010000007.1:0-49455 GCF_042716895.1 Streptomyces sp. NPDC058653
CCACCGCGGGCGAAACCCTTCGGAAGGGACATCTCCTTGAGATCGGCAACACCGGGAATCTTGGCGGCTGTTTTGTTCCATACGCTGACAATTCCGCGGTTATATACCGTCTGGATCCAGAACTTGATGGGCTCCTTGACCAGGGACTTCAGGCCGTCCCAGATCTTCCCAAGGCCCTTTTTCAAGGTCTCGAAGGCACCCTTCATGCCGTCGGCGAACTTGTCCAAGCCCTTGCGGACGGCCGCCCACGCGTTGGTGGCCGTGGACTTCACCGCGTCCCACAGGGACTGCCAGGCGCGAACAACGCCGTCTCTGACGGCCCGGAAAATACCCAGGGCCCGGTCTCGGAGACTGGTGAACCAGCTGACCGCACCGTTGACAATGTCGGGGATGATCGAGTGGCCGAGGAGGATGTCGAAGAGCCAGGTGAAGCCCTCCACGATTTTCGTGACGACCTTGACGACGATCTCGGCGAGTTTGGTCACCATCTCGATGACCCACACAACGATCGGGATCAGGAACGCCAGCGCCGCACCCAGCACCCCGGTAAGCAGCCCGGCCAACTGTACGAGCAGCGGCATCAGCGGCACGATCACCGACAGCGCCAGCTGCAACAGCGCGGGCAGCAATTGGAGTACGGCCATGACCAGGTCGACTACGGCCGGGATTAGTGGCAGCAGCGTGGGCAGCAGTTGCAGCAGCAGGCCGGCGAGTTGACCGATGATCGGGGCCAGGGCCCGCATGGCCGTTCCGAGGAACTGACCGAACAGGCCGGCGATCTGGGAGACGACCGGGGCTAGCGGTGTCAGGACGGCGGTCAGCAGCTGTACCAGGATCTGAACAACCTGGATGATCACCGGGATGAGTGGCATCAGTGCCGGGATCAGGGCCTTGATCGCTGTGGCGAACAGTCCGGCCATCACTGCGGCGATCTGCGCGAACAGGCTGATCAGTGGTGTCAGGACGGGGGCTATCGCCTCGAAGACCTGGGCGATGAGATCGCCGACCAGTTGCACGACGGGGATGAGTGCGGCAATCACGATGCCGAGCGGGCCGGCGACCGCCTGTACCAATTGCACGATCACGCCGACGACCGTCGACAGCACTGGGGCCAGCGCCTGGATGATTGCCCCGAGGAGTAGCCCGATCGGTGCGAGGAGTGGGGTGAGGGCGGTGACGATGCTGATGATCCCGGTGCTGATCAGTTCGATCACCGGCAGCAGGGCGTTGATGATCGGCATCAGGGCCTGGCCGAGCGCCTGAGCCAGCAGGGCCAGCACCGGCGTCAAGGCAGTGGCCAGTGCGGTCACAACCGGGGCCAGGGCCGCGAACAGGGGCAGCACCGCCTGGATGACCGCGCCCAGGGTTCCTGCAATCAGGGAGGCGATGGCCTGCACTGCGGTGAAGATCGCGGTCAGTGCGGCTTGCACTTCCGGCAGTGCCGTGACCCGCCGAATCTCCTCCAGTGCGGCGCCGACGACGGCAAAAAAGTCCCCTCCTCCAGCTGCCGCAGCGCCGAACACGTTGGAGAAGATGCCGCCCAGGTCCGCGAGGACCCCGCCGAACGCCACCGCGACATCCAAGGCGGTACTGATGGCCTCTTCGAGGCCGCCGTTCTCCAAGCCGACGGCAAGCTTCTCCACGGCCGTATCCATGGCGTTCCCGGCGCCCGCGGTGATGCGGTCCCATGCCGGCCCGGCGGCGATGGTGAGCTGGGCGAGTCCGGTGACGATCTGGCCGGGGATCTGGGCAAGGTTCCCGAGGCCGTTGCGGATGACGTCGAACGTGCCCTTGAGTTGCCCGGTCTTCTCCAGGTTGCCGACGGCGGTGAGGGCGTTTTTGCCCATGGTGCTGAACACGCCTGCCAGCCCGACAAGCCCTGTGCGCACCGTGGGTAGGACTTGCCCGCCGACTGCCTGAAGCCGGGTGCCGAGCCCGGCAAAAAGAGCATCTTGAACATCGAGACGCATGGCCCGCCAAGCGGGGGCCATGGACTGGAGGATGCCCACGAACTGGCGGGCGTTCGGGGAGAGTTTGGCGAGGGCTATGTCGAGAGCTGACGTTTGTGTTGCGGCGGTCGCCTGTGCGTCCGCTACAGCACGGGCAGCATCGGCGACAGCACGGTGGGCGTCCGCGACGCTGCGCTCTCGCTCCTCCACCTGCTCGCCTGCGGCCCGGATGCGCTCGCGGGCCTGCACCACGGCCTCAGACCCGGACACCCCGGCCCGGTTGGCGGCGGCCGTGTCGACCTGAAGGCGCTTCTGCTGCCGGGACTGCTCCTCGGCGGACGCTTTGGCCCACTGAAGGGCAAGGTCAGCCTGCTGGATTTGCAGCTGGGTGGCGGCGGGGTCGGTGCGCACATTCTGCAGATCAAGTTCGGCCTGCGACACGTCGAGTGCGGCCTGCTTCTGATCCAGGGAGCCCCGTCGGAGGCGCTGGTTCATGTCCTCCAGGTCGCGGGCGGCCTGCCGACGCGCGGCGGACAGTTCGGCCTGGGCTGTGCGGGCGGCACGCTGCGCCTGGGTCAGGGACCGCTCGGCGTCGGCGACACCGCGCTGGGCGTTCGCCAGGCCGCGCTGTGCCGTCTCTACCTGCCGGGTCGCAGTTGCCGCCGCTTTGGATTCTGCCGGCACGGGGGTGAATGCGGCTTTGATCGCGTCGCCGATGCCGCTTGCACCGAGTTTGATGGCGGCGAACGCGCCGATGAGGGTGAGGATTGCCGGTGCTGCGACAGCTGCGAGCGGGCCCATCTGGGCGATGGACGACCCGAGGGCTGCGACCTGCGGCAGGGCAAGGAGGGCTGCCGCGGCGACGGCGAGGATTCGGCTGGACAGCATGCCCATGCCGCCGCTGGATCCGCTTCCACCGCCTCCGAGGGCGCCGAGGGCTGCGGTGAGGGCACCAAGTCCGAGGAGCCGGGTGCGGATGTCGACGGTGCGGTTGCGTGTCAGGAACGCGAGGGCGGTGTTCGCCCCGGTGGTGTCGGCCCGTGCGGTGACTCCGACTTCGCGGCGCCTGGTGAGGTTGGCGATGTCTGCGGCGGCGACCCTTGTGTCGACGTCGACGCCGATGCGTACCCGCTGGCGGCGGGACAGGTTGCGCAGTTCGTCGGCGGCGACACGAGTGTCCATGACGGGGCGAATGTTGACGTTACGGTCGGCGGTGAGCTTGTCGAGAGCCTTCTCGACCCGCTTGTACGCCGCGTCGTTGATCTTCGCTGCCACGTCGACTGTGGTCGCCCCGAAGCCGGCAAGTTTCGCCTTCGCCGCGGTGTCGTCAAGTTGTGCGGTGATCCGGACGGTGCGGTCGCCGATGAGCCGGGCGATCGCCGTCTTCGCCGCTTTGTCGTCAAGACTGGCGGTGACCTTCACTGTGCGCGGGTCGGTGAGCTTCCCCAGTGCGGTGCGGGCAGCCGTGTCATCCAGGGACGCGGTCACCTTCACCGTGCGGTCCGTGGTCAGCTTCGTGAGCCCTGCAACCGCCGCCGTGTCGTCCAGCGTCGCCGTCAACTTGATGCCGCGGTCGGCGGTGAGCGCCGTCAGGCCGGCCGTGGCCGCTTTACTGTCGAGGTCGACGGTGGCCTTGATGGTTCGAGGCTTGGCCAGTGCGTTGAGGGCCGCGGTGGCGGCCTTATCGTCAAGGTCCACGCGCACCGTGACGGCGGGTTTCATCTTCGCGAGTCGAGCCTCAACCTTCGCCTGGAACCCATTGGCGAACGAGTCGCCCGCAGCGGATCCGGCCTGCGTGGCGACGGGCCGCATGAACTGACCGGCGGCACGCATGGCATTCGGCAGGCCGACCTTGAGCCGGGCGCCGATGGCGTCCGAGAGTGCGTCACCGGCGGTTTCGCCAGCCTTGAGTGCGATGGGGGGCAGCTCGACGCGGAGGCGGTCGCCGAACGTGCTGAGGTCCGGGATGAGACTGACCCGGGTACGTCCGACAAGTTCCGGTCCGGCCACGCTGCCCTCCCCTCCTACTTCGCCGCTTCAAGTTCGCGGATCTTGCTGGCCCAGTGGTCGATGTCCGCGTCATCGGCCGGGGTGCTCGCGGTGGGCGAGTAGCGGTCGAGGATCGCCATCGCCCGCTTCTCGGCTGCCGCTTCCTGCCGCGCCTTTTCTTCGTCGGCCTCCATGCGAGGGGGGTCGATGACGGCCATGTCGGGCGGGTTGCCCTTGAGGTGGGCGGCCCACAGGACCCGGATCATCAGGAGGATTGCGTTGTAGGTGGAGGCGACGGCGTAGGTGTCCTGCGTCCACCGCCGCCCGTCGAGGTCTCCGGCGGCTGCCGCTTTGGTCGCGGAGTTCTCCGGTAGGTGCTCGACCAGGTCGCGGAGTTCGGCCCAGTTCATCGAGCCTTCGCCCCAGGACATGGCCCAGAACTCGTCTAGGCGGCGGCCGGGGTAGTAGCGCTGGATGTCGGCTCGGAGGGCTCCTGGGTGCTCTCGGAGGAGGGCGAGGAGCTGGAGTCTTCCCCCGTGTCGGTGCCCGCCTCCCCGTCCATCTGCTCGATGATTTCCTTGAGTTCACCGACGGTGAGGTGGGCGACCTTGACGAGCCGGTCGAACGCTTCGACGGGGCGGGCGATCTCGCGAAGAACGTTGAGGTTGGCGTTGCCGCCCTGCTCCTCGACCTGCTCGATCACTTCGAGGGGCCAGTTGTCCTGTACGGGGAAGGTGCAGGTCTCCTCGACGCCGTCGGCGTTTTCGAAGACGACATCAACGAACTGGACCTTGGCGGCTGATGCGCGCTGTGCGCGCATCTGCTGGAGGCGGATGACCTTGCGGTTCGGCTTACCCATGGCATTGGTTCCTTCTCAGGCGGGGACGGGGCGGGGGTCTTGAAGTGGTGGCCCATCGCGCCGCCCCCGCCCAGGAGATGTGCGCGACAGGCCACCAGTCGGGGGCTTAGCCCTCTTCCTCTTCCTCGGGGACAGGAACGTCCGTGATGAAGTGCTGAACGGCCTGCCCGCCGCCGGGGGCGGTCAGGGCGCCGAATGTCAGCTCGAAGTTGGACGAGTTCTCAGGCGAGTGCTGGCGGGCGCCTCGGTCCGAGACGCCGCAGCGGGCGATCATGATGCGGTGGTACTTGCCGCCGTAGATCACGTCGAGGCCGAGGGCGATCTCGACCTTGTCCTGGGTTGACCCGGAGCCGAAGCTGACGAACTGCTTCTTGCCTGCCGCCGCGGCGGTGGACGTCATGTTCGTCATGAGGACCTGGTAGTACAGGGACAGAAGGCGGGCGGTTGTCTCGCGGAACGTCAGCTTGAACGTCTGGTCGCGCTTCTTGGCGAGGTCGACCACGGGGGCGTCTTCGCCCCAGGCGTCCAGGGTGGTGCGCTCTTCCGCCATGGCCTCCTCAAGACCGTCGGGGGTGATGAACCCCATGTCGACGAAATCCGCCCCCCACGCGATCTCGGGTCCGAGAGGGAACGTCGCGCCGATCTCGGCCGCATACGCTTTGCCGGCTGTACCGACGATGATGTTGCTGGCGTCGCCCACGATGGGCCTCCTAGCTTGTCGGGAGGGGTGGGCGGACGCTCATCCCCAAGGTCATGCCGACACGGGCGACACCCGTGCCAGCTTCTTCGGGTCGGTCTTGCGGCCCGGTCTCCTCCGAGATGCCAGTGACCGTGCCGTCGGCCGTTGACTGGCCGGGGAGCAGTTCCCATTCGGCGCGCGCCCGCAGGGCCAGGCGCATCGCGGCGCCGTCCGTTTCCGCGTAGCAGTCGACGGAGAATCGGGGCCGGTCACGGCTGGCGGGATCGGACCAGCCGCGCATATCCGATGTGCCGCCGATCCGCAGAACCCGGACCGCAGGCATGATCGCGTTGAGCGCGCGGCCTTCGGGCAGCTTCGACGTGATGTGCACGTCGGGCATGGCCAGGCCGAGCAGTTCGACAGCGATCTGCTTGGAGTCGGGGAGGATCAGCGGCGTGGTCACTTGGCAGGCGCCTTCGGGGGTTCGGTGGTGACCTGCTTCACCGGGGCCTTCTCGGCGGACTTCGCGGCTGGCGCATCGACGGGAACGGCGTAGCCCTTCCAGGACTTGACGTCTTCCGCACGCACCTCGATTACGTCGCCGGGCTTCTTGCCTTTGTTCCAGAAGGTGAGCTTCAGCTTCACCAGGTCGGGGTCAGACATCGTGGTCGCCTCCTGCGGCGTCTAGGGCGTGGCTGAGGTTGTAGCGAGGCGGGTGGATGGAGCGGCCGTTGCGGTCGGTCTGCCGGGTGCCGTGCTCCACGTAGATCGCGTAGTGCACGTCGGTGTCGACATGGACGGTGCCGTCGGCGTCGGGCTGCTTCACGCGGTGGATCGACTCCTGGTAGTCGCCCGTCAGCACCGGGGCGGTGGCCTTCGCGACCGCCACCACCTGATCCATGCGGGCTTCCATGTCGTCCTGGACCTGCCGGGACAGGGCCAGGGCCTCGATGGCGTCTTCGAAAATCTCAACGTCGCTCATCCGGCCACCTCCAGGAGCTTCACGACCTGGCCACTGAGCGGGCCTGCCACCTGGGAATCGGCCGGCACGCCGTCGACCTCCCACGTGCGCCCGTCCCACACCACCCGCTGCCACTCCGAAACCCGAGAGGCGCGGCGCGGCATGAACAACTCGGCCGTAGTGACCGTCCGGTCGCGGGCCTCCGTCGACTCCGAAGCGCCCGTGTAATCGATCGTGCAGCCGTATACCGGGGTCTCGGTGGCGTGCTCCCAGTCCCGGACCTCGGCGTTGTAGTCGCCGACCACGAGAGGTGCATCAAGGAGCGTCACCGTCTGACGACCGATCAGGCCCGGCATCAGCCCACCACCAGCGGATGGAACGTCAGCAGCCCCGCCACGCGCAGTACGTCCACCGCGGCATCGCACAGCTTCGGCGTCGCACTCAGCCCCGAACTGCCACCGCTGCGGGCGAACCTGGCGAACGATCGCTTCCCCGCCGTCATCGACTGCACATCGGACAGGGCGCCCGTCTCGTCATCCCGCTCGACCATCCAGTGCACCTGCCGCACGCACGCCTTGGCGAGTACGGCCAGCACATCGGGGTCGTCCACGTCATACGCCACCCCGTACAGGGCAACGTTGATCGCGTCCGAGGCCTGTTCCAGCAGGCGCACAGCGGTCGCCGGCGCAGGCTCGGGAGCGAGCCAGTCGGCGAGTTGAGGGACGGTCGCGTAGGCCATGGCTACTCGTTGCCGTCCGCGTCTTCGACGACCTGGACGTACTCCTGAAGATCCTTCTTCGTTGCCGCCGCAGCGTCCTCCTCGGACATGCCGAGGGACACCGCGTAGGCCCGCCAGTCGTCGACCTTCGCTGCCGCCGCGGGCTTCTCCGCAGACCCGCCAGGGTCGGTGGGTTCCGGTGTCTTCGGGGCGGCCGGCGCTTCCGGCTCCGAGGAATCCTCGGTCACGCGGGACAGGTGCCCGCTCAACACCTGCTTCGCCATCTCAGAGTTGAGCGGCTCGTCGAGCAGCACGATCAGACCGCCCGGGCCCCTGTACTTGCCGGCCGCCATCAGAGCGCCCGAGGAAGCTTGAAGACGGTGATCGCACCGGTGTGACCCGAGGCGAAGTCGACGTACAGCTTGGTGCCCGGCTGCTGGAACCGGGCGCTGGTGAACGGACCCAGCCACTCCACCCCCGAGGTGAGCGCGACGGGCTGGACAAGGTCGCCCTGTCCGGCCATCCAAGCGGCGGAGCTGGTACCGGCCTTGACGGTGACGGAGTGGGCCGAGGAGTGCGTGTTCGTGACCCGGATCAGCGTGTGCTCCGGATCGGCGTCGTTGATCACGACACCGTTGGTGACGAGGGTGGAGTCGACCGTGGTCCCCGCCACGTCGGTGAGGTGGTTGTTGGGGACGAGGGGCGTGTACGGAACTGCGGTACGAGGCATGGGGTGGGCTCCCGGGGTCTGGGTCAGATGAGGCGGCGAGGATCACGCCGGGCGCGAATCACGCGGGGTCGATGAACGCGACCGCGATGCCGTTCGGGCGCACGAGCTTCGCGCCGTACACGTGCAGACCACGGACTGCGTCAGCGAAGGTGTTCGGAAGCCGCAGGGCCTCGGTCTCCAGGATCTGGTCGGCGTAGGTGATCGCACCGGGGTAGCCGGCCTGGATGACCTGGGTGTCGCCGGACGGGTTGGGGGCGTTGTTCGACATGAGGATGTCGAAGCCCGCGGCGCGGCCGATGATGCCGTTGCGCAGACCCTCGCTGGTGCCGGAGGCGTCGACCTTCACGAACCGGTCGTCCTGGAGGAGGCTTCCTTCCAGCTCCGGTGTGATGACGACATAGCGGCCCTCGGTGGGAGCACTGGCCCGGTTAAGCCTGGTGCGGAGCGGGATGAGGATCTTGTTGTAGGCGTCCGTCGGCGTCGTGAACGTGTTGACGGGGGAGCCTGTGGAGCCGACCGTGTTCGCGGCGGCGACCCCGGTGTAGAGGCTCGCGACGTAGGCGTCGGCGGCGTCGCGCATCTTGTACGCCGAGTTCGTCGCCATCTTGGCCATCGGATTGACCCTGGCCTGCGCCTTGTCGACGTCGTCGAGCTTGAAGGCGAAGAACTTCTTCCGGTCGATGATCAGGTCGACGCCCGCAGTCTCGATCTCCTCGTAGTCGAGGTCGACATTGGGGTCGTAGTCGCTGACCGTCGGGTCACCGATGGTCGTGATGTGCACGCTCTGGCCGAAGTTCTGGATCTCGCCCTCGTAGTCGCTGTTTACGAGCTGCGGCTGGGCGTAGACGAGACTGTCGCGGAGTGCGTCGAGGAGCAGTGCGCTCCAGATCTCAGGCTTGAAATTGGCGACGGACAAGGGAGGCTCCTAGGGTCAGCCTCCGCCGCCCAGGTAGGTGTTGAAAAGCCCTGCCTTGGTGGCTTTGGCGATCTCTGCGGGGGTCATGCGCTTGCGGTCCGCCTCGCCCAACTGCCTTTTGCTGCCCGGGGCCCCGTCCATCGGTGCGCCACCCGCGGGGGTGGGCTCCGGTGTCGGCTCGGGCGCCTTGGCCGCGAGCTTCTTGTTCGCCTCCACCGCCGCCTTCACGGCCTTGCCGACCTCGGTGTCGAAACCGTCGGCGGCCGGGTCGAGTTTGGCGATGGCATTGGCGAAGGAACGGGAGTCGAGCAGTGCGTCAGGGTCCCCACCGTGCGTCCCGGCCGTCTTGTAAACGGCGAGTTCAACCGTGGTCTGGCGGGCGCGATCGTCGGACGCCTTGGTCCGTGTCTGCTCCTCGGCCAGTTTCTTGGTCAACTCTTCCGGGGTGAGCGGCTTCTCCTCGTCGGGCTCCAGTCCGAGGGCGGCGGCGAAGCGCTTCTGCATCGCCGCCTGATCGTCTTGGGCCTTTTGCTCCGCGGCTTCACGCTTGGCCTTCTCGGCCGCGACGTCTCCGCGGAGGTTTTCGACAAGCTTTTCGAAGCGGGCGGGGTCGAAGTCGCCTTCGAACTTGGGCGCCTTGGCCTTCGGTTCGGTGGCGGGCTCTGACGGTTCGGCGGGGTTGGCGGGTGCGGCCGGCTCTGGCGGAGTCGGTGCGGCCGGGGGTTCGGGCGGGGTGGCCGGCTGGGTGTCGGGTTCCGTGGTCGGTCCCTCGGGTGGTGCGGGCTGGGCGGGGGTTGTCATCTCGGTGCCTCCTTGGGCGGCCTACACGCTTGTGCGGCGCCTTGTCCGCAACGTGTTGACCCAGATGTTAACCCTGAACCTGCCTCAATGCTGCACAATCGAAGGTCATAGCGCAAGATGTCCTTAGATTCAAAGGATCGGAGGTGGGTAATGGCAGCCAGCAGCACCGCAGCAGCCGCAACCGCGCAGCAGCACCCCGCCGCCATCCGCCGGCTCGAAACCCAAGCCGCCGCCGCAGCGGTCCAATCCCTCGCGGAAGCGCTCGCCGAGGCCCAAGCCGCCGCAACGCAGCGGTGGTTGCACAGCACGTCCGCCGCACAGACCGCACCAGCGGAAAGCGCACTGGCGAAACTCATTGCAGCCGTCCGCACCGCGCTCGCAACCGCGTTCCGAGGGCAGGGCAGTCAGGCCCAACGCGCCATCCAGCGCGCCGCGTTCACCGCGGCGCAGCTCGGAGCCCAACAAGCCAGCAGCCTGGTCGTCGACATGACCGGCACCCGCCCCCCGGCCGTACAGCCGGTCATCGGGCCCGACGCGAAAGCCGCAGCCGACGGTGCGCCCGCAGCCGTCGAGGAGGAGCACCAGCACGCCCTCACGCTGCTCACTACTGCCAGCCTTACCGCGCTCGGCCTCAGCGGGCTCCTCGCCGTTTTCAACCGGGCAAGGCGGGCCATCGGGCGCATCACCCGGACCATGGCCGTCGCCGTAACCAGCGCAGCCGCCTGGGGTGCTACCGCCGTCGCCCGCGCCATCGGCCCCACTGTGCGCCTTCTGTGGGTGACCGAGCCAGGCGCCTGCCCCTCGTGTACCGCTTACGCCGGGCGTTCGATTCTGCCCGGCCAGGAGTTCCCCGGCGGCCTGTCACTCGACACGAGGGGCACCCGGTTTCCGAGCGCTATCAGCGGTCCGCCTCGCCACGTTCACTGCCGGTGCTCGCTCGTTCCCTACCTGCGCGAATGGCACACGGGCGGTACGCCTCTACCGCTGCTGCTCCGGCGGCACGCACGCACTGGAGGCCGCTGATGGCTGCTCGTCGAACACCCCGCCCCATCACGAACGCCGACCGTGATCGCGTCGCCGAACTTCACTCACAGGGCAAGTCGCGCAACGACATCGCCGAGATCATGGACCGCAGCGGCAGCACCATCAGCAAGATCGCCGAAAAGCTCGGGCTCACCTTCGAACGCGGACCCGAAGTCGCCTCCGCCACAGCCGCCCGTCAAGCGGACCTTGAGACGCGGCGCCAGCTCCTTGCCACCCGATTCATAGACATCGCCGAAGACTCCCTTGACCGCATCTACCGGGAAACCACGGTGTTCAGCTTCGGCGGCAAGAACAACGACTACAACGACCACACGTTTTCCGAGGCGCCCATCGCGGACCGCGTCAAGCTCATGACCGCCGCCGCCATCGCCGTCGACAAGTCCCTGAAGCTCGCGCCGGCCGAGACGAACGCTGGCCTGGACGCGGCGAAGTCGATGCTCGGCAGCCTGGGTGCCGCCCTGTCGGAGTACGTGCGGGCCGAGGATGAGACCGACGGCGAGGCGTAGCTGGTGACGATGCTGGAGTCGTTGCCGCTGTCCCGGAAGCAGGTGAGGTCTGTTGCCGAGTCGACAACGAAGATCTCCTGCTGGGAGGGCGCGATTCGCTCCGGCAAGACCATCGCGTCCCTGCTCAAGTGGCTGATCTTCATTGCGAGCGCCCCCACCACGGGCGAGCTTGTGATCATCGGGAAAACGTCCCAGACGATTCACCGGAACCTGTTTCTGCCGCTACAGAACTCAGCTCTGTTCGGGGCAATCTCCGCGTACATCCACTACACGCCCGGTGCGCCGACCGCGATCATCTTGGGCCGCGTTGTGCACGTGATCGGCGCCAACGACGCCAAGTCGGAACCGAAGATCCGAGGCATGACGATCTGCGGCGCCTACGTCGACGAGGTCACTCTTGTTCCGCAGGTGTTCTTCGAGCAGCTCCTCGGTCGCATGTCAGTCAAGGGCGCCCAGTTGTTCTGCACCACGAACCCAGACAATCCGGCGCACTGGTTCATGCGGGACTGGCTGTCCCAGGAGGGCACGAAGCCGCTGCGCCGGTTCTCGTTCACGATCGACGACAACCCGTTCCTCGACGCCGACTACGTGCGCGACATCAAAGCCATGCACGAGGGCCTCTTCTACCGCCGGTTCATTTTGGGCGAATGGGTCGCCGCAGAAGGCGCAATCTACGACTCCTGGGACCGGGACCGACACATCGTCACCGCCCTCCCAAAGGCCGGCATCCACCGGTGGATCAGCCTGGGTGTCGACTACGGCACAAAGAACCCGTTCCATGCTGTACTCCTCGGGTTGGGTGCGGACCGGAAGCTGTACGCCGCGGCGGACTGGCGGTACGACTCGCGGCAGCAGAAGCGTCAGCTCACGGATGCCGAGTATTCGCAGCGCATGCGGGCATGGCTCGGCGATGTGCCTGGGATCGGGCCGGTCCGCCCGCAGTTCGCCTGTGTCGACCCATCGGCGGCGAGCTTCAGCACGCAGTTGCGCCGGGACAAGCTGACGCCGACCGCAGCGAAGAACGACGTCATGGACGGCATCCGCACGGTGAGCAGTCTCCTTGCCGCGAACAAGCTGCTGGTCCACGCCTCCTGCAGGGACTTGATCACGGAGATTGGCGGCTACTCCTGGGACGACCAGGCCGCGCTCCGTGGCATCGAGCAGCCCATCAAGGTTGCTGATCACGGGGTGGACGCACTCCGCTACGCGATCTTCACCACCCGTGCTCTGTGGCAGCGGCATCTCGCCCTGGCCGCCTGATCGAAAGGACCCGTCATGCCGCTGCCCCCTTCCGGCAACACCTCGTGGCCGCCGCCCCAGTTGGAAATCCCGCACGCCGACATGGACATGTGGCAAGCCTGGTACTCGGGCAACACGGATCATCTGGCGGCTGTGTACGAGGTCGACAAGCGGCGGGCCGGCGGAGAGGAGCTGCGCATGTTCTGGGGGCGGCAGCCTTCCCCTGGGCAGCAGGCGGCGAAGCTGCACGTTCCGGTCGGCGCCGACATTGCGGAGATGTCCGCGAACCTGCTGTGGGCGGATGTTCCGGCGGTGACGGTCGACAAGGACTCCACCGATGCCGTGACCGCGAAGACGACGCAGGCGCAGATCGGCCGGTATCTGGACGACCGCGGGCACGCGAAGATGCGCGAGGCTGCGGAGGCGACGGCCGGGCTGAGCAACGTGTACCTGCGCGCGGTTTGGGACACAACGCTGCGGCCCCGGCCGTGGACGGATGTTCTCCCGGCGACGGCGGTGATCCCGGAGTGGCGGTGGGGGTTCCTTGCCGCGGCCATCGTGTGGCGGGAGCTGCCGCCGCTGACGGACCAGTCGAAGGTGTGGCGGCTGCTCGAATATCACACGCCGGGCACCATCGAGTACGGACTGTACGAGGGCGGCGTTGGGGTGCTCGGCACGCGCGCGGACAGCCTGGCCGCCCACCCCGACACCGAGTACCTGGCCGAACGCGCTGACGACCAGGGCCGCCAGGCGACGGGCATCAACCGCCTGCTGATCACGCATCTGCCGAATGTGCTGCCGAACAGAACTTGGGACGGGATCCCCGGCACGGCACCGCTGGGGCGCTCGGATTTCGCCGGCGTGGAGCCGATGATGGACGCCCTGGACGAATCCTGGACGTCCTGGATGAGGGATCTTCGGCTCGGCAAGGCGAAGCTTGTCGTCCCGCAGTCGATGCTGGACACGGACGGCCCGGGGACAGGCGCACGCTTTGACCTGGACAAGGAACTCCTTGTCGCCCTGTCCGGGCTGCTCGGTGCGGAGACAATGAAGGACTCGATTAGCGAGATCCAGTTCAAGATCCGGGTTGAAGAACACGAGGCGACGTGCAAGGCGCTGCGCCGCCAGATCTTGTCCTCTGCCGGCTACTCCGCCCAGTCGTTCGGTGAGGAGGGCAACGTCGCGGTGACCGCGACGGAGGCCGTGGCCCGCAAGGAGGAGTCGTTGGCAACCCGGGGCACGAAGCTGCTGTATACGCGGCCCGCACTGATTGAGCATCTGACGACGTTGATGATGGTCGACGTCCGGCACTGCGGTGCGAAGGGTGTGGACCCGGCAGCCGAGTTGACGGCGTCGTGGCCGCAGGCGGTGCAGCCGGATCAGGAGGCGACGGCCCGCACATTGTCGCTGTTGGATTCGGCGGGGGCAATCAGCACGTTCATGAAGGTCAAGATGCGCAGCCCGGAGCTGGATGACCCGGAGGTCATGGAGGAGGTTGAGCGGATCCGCGAGGACAGGTCATCGGCGGTTCCGGCCGGGGATCCGTTCAACACGGGCGGTGGGGTCGCGGACGACGAAGACCCTGATACTGAAGACGGGGACGAGGAAGCCGAGTCCGCCGCCAACGACGATGAGGATGAGGCGGACGGGAAGCCGGGCCTGAAGGCTGCGTGACCCGTTGGCGGTCACCTTCCCGAACCACCCTCCCCGCCAGTCTGATCGGCCTTACAGTCGGCTTCCGCGATCAGCAGGGGGTAGCCGTATGGCCGGGGGTTGTAGGGATTGCCGGACGTGCACGATGCCGGGGGTGGCCCGCATGGGGCAGAGCTGGGTGGTCGGGTTGATGCATTTGTGCACGGCGGGCATGTCGTGGTTGGTGAAGCGCGGGTTTATGCGGCATTGCCCGCAGTGCAAGCACCTGGACAGTAGGCATCAGCGGCGCCGTGACGGCTCGTTCATAGACTAACGAAAGGCCCGCCCCGGGTGGGGCGGGCCTTGTCTGGTCAGGCGCCAGGGAGAATCTGGTAGCGGCGTTCGGCTTCGGGTGACCGGTCGAACAGCCAGCCTTCGCCGTGCTGGTCGCAGTACTTGCTGTCCTCTTCGCTACCGGGTGTAAGTCGGCAGTGGTCGTGTTCGTCGACGCGTGGGCAGCAACCGCAGGTGGCCTCGCAGCACTCTCCTCCTTCGCCGTAGGGATCATTCCCAGGGTCGGGCGGATTGCAGTCGGCGCATCGATCACCGGTGCAGTACAACTCGACCGTCATCCCTGACCACCCCTCCGTGCTTCGACGTGTTGCCAGACTTGACCGGTGATTTGGTCGTCGGCGCCGGGGTTGGTCGTGATGGTGTGGCCGTTCCTTGTGAGAGCGCGGACCTCGGTTTCGCCGGCGGCGTGGAGGATGACGTCGCCGATCTGGAGGCCGTCGGCGGGGATGTTGATCTGCGTCACGGCGTCTCCAGTACGTATCCGGTGCGGCGGGGTTTCCCGTCGCGGGTGGTGGCCGTGGCGTGGAGGCTGTGCAGCATGACGGGGTTGAGCAGGGGGCGCCCGTTAGAAGCGTCTACGGCTCGGGCCATCGTGGCGCCAACCTCGACGATGCGGATCCGCCATCCCTTGTCGCTCGGCTTCAACGACCGGTAGGTCTGTCCGGGCTGGATCATCGCGTGGGCTCCTGGGTGGTGGGCGGGTCGATGAGGTCTCCGTCGCTTTGGCGGTCCTTCTCCACAGCCTCTTCGTAGGTCATGGCGAACTGAAAGCAGGCGCTGCGCGGGTCTCCGTTGAGCACCTTGCCCAGCTCGCGCAGGGTGTGCTCGCGCGCCCGCTCGGCAGCCTCTTCGGCTCGCCACTCGACAAGCTCCTCGGGGGTGGCGTCGACGACGATGAACGTGTCCGTGATGGTGGAGAAGACGGCGAGCTTGCCGTCAGGCTGCTTGATGATCTGCTGTCCCATGACCTACTCCTCGTTGTCGGTGTCGCGTTCCCAGTACCGGTCGTCGGCGTGGGCGGCTTCTTCCACGGTCTCCTCCCACGGCGGAAGCGGCGGCGGGGTGGTGCGGGCGGTCACTGTTGATCTCCACTGGTTGAGCCGGGCTTGGGCGCGCATCCACGGGCGGCACCCACCTGTTTCGCAGTGGACGCAGAACGGGATATCCGCCCCGCCGTCGGAGGGCGACACCCCGACAGTGGCGGTGTGGACGACGGCAGGCGGCGCATCGAGCCGCGCGGCCCGGCGGTCGCGCATGCGGGCGAGGATCTGCCTCTGCGTGGGCTCGATCCACTGGTGCAGGCCGATGATGGGTGCCCACTGGCTGCCGTGGTGGCCCTGTTCGTCGCCGCACCAGCGGCAGCCGTGAGGCGGCACGAGCATGTCGGCCGTCACGGGACGTCCCCAGCATCGACGGTTTCGAAGTGCCACCAGCGTCCGTTCTCCCATTGCTCAACGCGCGCCTTGGTGGCGGGACTGTCACCACCAAGTGCAGCCCGGACCAGTTCGTATGCCTTCGCCTCGCTGGTGTGCGCGGACTCGGCCCGGATGTCGGGGCCGATGATGGTGACGCGCCACGGCTTACGGGGCTTCCTTGCGGTCATCGGTGCTCCTCCTTGGTGGTGCTGTGCCAGGACGCGAAGTACGCGGCCTCGGGCCCGGTCATGCCGTGGTCGGCCTGGTAGTGGTCGGTGACGGTGTCCCACGCGGCGTCCGGGTCGGCGGGGTCGACCTCGGTGCGGAAGTCGCAACCGGCTGCGTTGCACAGGCGAAAAAGGGTGGTCATCGAGGCGCTTCCGGGGACGGGGCGGGTGACGGCGGTGAAGTCGGTCTTAGGCCGCCTCCGCGTATGCCGCCTGGAAGAACGCGGGGCGGGCGAGGTGCTTGGTCTGCTTGTACGTGGCGAGCCCGATGTACAGGGCCATGTCGAACGGGTTGTACGCGTGGACGTGCAGGTAGCGCCCGGTGGTGCGGTGCTGCGCCCAAACCCGCACCGGCTCGGACCCGTTAGCAGCGACGAATGCCTTCTTGACCGCGCGCCCGTACCAGGACTTGTGCCCGTCCTTCAGGTCGCTCGCGCCCAGCCGGTCGAGGAGGTCGCCGGTGCGGATGAGCCGGCCCGCTTCGACGGCTGCGGCGATGAGACCTGAGCGGCACCGGTAGGCGAGGGCCTGGGTCACGATGCGGGCGGCCTGGTGGGTGCGGGCGATGTGGCGGCTGACGTTCAACGAGTCCCCCTGGTGCGGTGTACCCCTTGTTCGAGGTGTAGCTACACCTTAAGCTTGCGTAGCTACACCCCGCAAGCCGATCGTCGAGAATTTGTAGCTACACCTCGTAGCTACACCCGAAAGGAGCGAAGATGACGCCGGTAGCTACACCCGAATACAGTCAGCGCATGTCGCCGAATCAGCCGAAGACGCCGCCCCGCCAGATCCGCATCGGAGACACCTGGTACGACTTCGATGCCGCCGCGAAGGCCATGGGCACCGAACGTGCGACGGTCATTCGAGAACTCATCGACTGGTACATCCGCGAACCCGGCGCCAAGCTTCCAGCACGACCTGACAGGGGCGTCGTCGACCACGCCCGAAAGGCGCGCGCCAACGAGGACTCCACCGTATGAAGGTGATCACTCCCGGTCAGGCCGCCCACTCGCACGCGCCGCCCCGCAGTGCACCTTGCGCCCACAAGGCATACGAACTGGCCTGCGACGACTACGACCGGCTCATCGAGCACGCCCGAGGAGTCTGCGAGATCTGCGGCATTGCGCCTGAGCAGACCGGACACGGCTTCCTCGTTGTGGACCACGACGCAACCGTGGGGCAGTGGGCAGTTCGTGGCCTCCTGTGCTCCGACTGCAACTCGGCCCTGCCCTGCGGATCGTCACCCGGGTGGGCGCGCGAATACCTGGCTCACCCGTGGTGGAAGATCGAATTGGAACGCCAAGGCGCTTCCGCAGATACTCCCGACGAGCCGCCGATCGGCTCATTGGTGACCACCGGCTACCTCAACTTCCGGCGGACTGCGGCAGGGTGGGAGAACGCGGCGACTGGCTACTCGGGCTCGGCTCGCAACTGGGCGGGACTGAACCGTCGCTACGGGCCGCACAACCTTCGGCGGATCATGGCGCCCGAGGTGAAGGACCCGTCGAAACTGCCGCGCGAGGAGCGCCGCGCCTACGTGGTCGCTTCACTGCAGGCAGGAGTGCGACCTACCGAGGTAGCCCGCGCGTCAGGATGGACAGATTCCCACGTGCGGAAAATGGCTCGCGAGGCGGGCATCGAGCCTGACGAACGGTATGAGGAGCGCGCCGCTAGGCTCCGTAAGCAGCCCACCGACCAGCCTGGGAGCCCCGCATGACCGCCAGCCTCGTGGCCTTCCTCCGGGCCCGGCTGGATGAGGGCCTTGAGACCGCGCGGCTGATCGGGAACACGCTCATCACGCAACGGGAACGAATGGGCGTGACCCTGGAGGCGGCGGAGAGCCAGGCCCAGCGGAGTTCGCGGGCGGCCGAAGCCCGACGAACCCTGTTCGAGGAGACGGTCGTGCCGTACCTCGGGACCGCCGGGCCGGGCGGGCGGAATGCCGAGCGGCAACTTCGGCTACTCGCATGGGAGTACACCGACCACAAGGACTTCGACCCGTCCTGGTCCGAGTAGCCGTTTCCGCCCCAACCGCCCCCGCCCACCCGGCAGACTGGCCGCATGGCGATTCGGATCGGCATCATCGGCGAAACCCAGCGGGAATGCGCCGACGGGCTGAAGCTCCTCGACCTGCTGGCCGACCACGGTGTGCGGGTGGCGGTCACCCAAAACCCCGCGCAGATCGCCGGCGACAGGTGGCTCGCCCGGGCCACAACCACAACAGCCCCGGACCAGACGGCCCGGGGCTGAGACATGCTCTGGGTGGGTCAGCCGAGGGTGCTGGCGAGCTCCCCGTTCTCCGCCTGCTCCGCCGACAGTTGCAGCGTGCCCCGGTGGGACACCTCAACCTTGTAGAACTTCTCACCCTTCGGAACGTCCGCGACGGCGATGTCGAAGGTGCACGTGCCGAAGGCGGCGGAACTGCTTTTGCCGAGGCTACCGGTCGCGATGACGTCACCCTTGGCTCCGTACACGGTGACGGAGGTTCCTTCGGCGATGTCGTCGTAGCCGCCGGTGCCGGCGCAGCTGTCGTCAATATCGACGGCGTCTTCGAGGAGGGTGAACTCGCCTTCCAGTGTGAACGTGGCAGGCTTGCCGGGGTCGCTGTTGGCGGTGATGGTCCATGCGGCGCCAACTATGCCGGCTCCGAGGGTGAGGCCGATGAGCCCGGCGGCGAGGGGCCCAGGGCCGTGCTTCTGATGGGGGATGTCGCCTGGTTCTGTCAGGGGCGGCGGGACCGTTGGTGGTGTTTCGGGTGGCGGCGGCATGCTGTTCGTCATGGTCCCCCCAGGACTGTGGTGGATCGGGATGCTATCGCTTGTTGATGTTGATACGGGTTGGTTCGGTGAATCCCGTCGAATGGCAACGGCCCCGGCCGGTGAAGGTCGGGGCCGTGCGTGGTGGGCCGCTTCGCAGTTAAGCCTCTTCGGCGTCGAGCCTGGCGACAACGTTCACGGCGGCCTGGATTGTGATGTGGGCGGCGGCCTCATCGCGCCGACTCAAGGCGTCAGCCCTGGCTCGGGCGGCAAGGTCCTGCTTGGCGGGTGACGCGAAGGAGTAGAGGGCAGCCTCGGAGGGTGCGCGGTCGTCACCGTGCGGGTCCCGGTCCGACGGCCACGGGATCGGAAAGCCGTCGGGGAGGAGGCTCTCCTTCGCCCATAGGACGATGTTCACATCGCCCAATTCGGGGTGCACCTCCCGGGCCTCGTTGGCGATCTGCTGGGCGACGTCCCACTCGCGCAGGTCCGCATCGGCCGCTATGTGCCCTGCGGCCAGTCGCGTGCGGTTTCGGGTCTGGTCGGTGATTCGCCAGGCCCAGGTCCTCTTGTCGGTCAAGGTGCGACCCCCAGGGTGCGGGCAACGACTACGACGGTGGCGTCGTCGCGGTATCCCTCGTCGTCGTCCTGCGCTGCGGCAACGAGAGCGTCGGCCAGGTTCTGCGGGTTGTCGGCGTGCTCGCGCACCACGGTGGTCAGCACTTCGGGGTCGATCTGGTCGTGCACACCGTCCGAGGTGAGCACGATGAGGTGATCGTCGATGCCGACTTCGCCGACGGAGGCGACCGTGGCGGTGCTGAGGCTGACGCGCACCCACGAGTCGTGGTGCGCGGCTACCTCGATGGGGACATCGCCGTGGCGGCGCGCCCACTCGCCCATCGTTTGGTCAGTGGAGTACTGGCGGAGCCGCGTGCCGTCCCACCCGTAAGCCCGACAGTCGCCCACCCACGCGGCACGCGCCTGCCGTCCCCCCGGGGGGAGGATCACGGCGACCGCGACCGCGTCGGCTTCTTCACCGTCCGCACCTTCGTCAGCGACCAACTCGGCGGCACCCAGGATGCCAGCGAGAGGTGCGCGGCGAGCCGAGAGCCGGGCGGCGACTTCGGCCAGGAGCGGCGCGGTGCGGCTGGTGTGGGGTCCATGCCCGACGCCGTCGATGACTGCGGCGCCAACCGTGCCGTCGGCGAGTACGTACACGCGGCAGGCGTCCGCGTTGTCTTCGGCGGTCCCCTCGCGGCTGGCGATGGCGGTCGTGATCGTTCGGTCACTTACTGTCGTCATGTGGTCATCTTCCTGTGAGGGGGCTGGCCTTGTCCGGACAACGAGGCCAGCAACGGCCCCAGCGATAGCCAGGGCCGCCGTGAGTTCACTCGTCGTCTTCGACCTCCACCTCCGGGTCGGGCAGTGCCCCGCCGGAGATGAGTGCGGCTATGACATCGGGCGCGTAGCCATCCCGGGTGAGCTGCTCCCGCAGCATCTGCGACTTGTACCACTGCTTTTCGATCTTCTTGATGCGTTCGGCGGCTTTCTCGCGCCGCCGTATCTCGGGCTTCTGGGTCTCCCACGTCTCCCGGCATTCCTTGTGTGCCGGGTAGCCGTTCTGCCCGTTCGACAACAGCCGGGTGGCGATACCGCAGTGCTCACACGGCCTGGGTTCGATCGCCTCGCAGGTTTCCCGGTGGGCGCCGGCGTGGGCGGTGAGGGCCGCAATCTCACTGCCGCCGCAGGCCCGCCGCTTCTCCCCACAGCAGCACGTGAAGTCGGCGACGGGCGTGGACGACGACCGTTCGGGGACGTACACCCGTAACCCGAACACGGGTCACCGCGCCAGGTCGGCCGGCTGTCGCACGTCAGCCGCCGTAGTCGGGGCCGGAGACCCGCTTGGAGCGGATTCGGTACGGGCGGCGGTTGATCCACACCTCGGGCTCCTTGTCGAAGGCCACGGTGTAGCCGGGGGCGGTGGGCCAGTCGAGCTTGGCGGCTGCCTGCACGGCTCCGGTCGGGCTGTCAGCCTCGACCCACTGGGTGTACACACTGCTTGGGCGGGTGGGGTAAGCGACGGCGTACTTGGACATGGTTCCTCCTACTTGGTTGATCGGATGCCGTGCTGGTCGCGGATCTCGGTGGGCGTGAGCGCCCAGCTCTCCGGGCCTGTGGTCGGGTAGTAGACAGGCTCACCGTGGCGTCCGGGCCCTGCAGCAGGCTCCCAGGTATCGCCGTTGCCGTCGGTGATCTGCTTCGGGAAACCGGTGGCGCTCACGCTCCCTCCTCAACTTCGATCCAGCGGAAGGCCGCGAATGCTGTGGCGCGCGGGTTGGCTGTGCGTGCGCAGATGGCGCCTGCCCCGTCGACGTCGCCCGCGTTGACCGCGGCGGCAGCCTTCTTGGCCGCCTCGATGTCGGCGGAAGAGTCGAGGTCGATCGACTGCGGCGCGGAGCGACGCTTGAGCAGGTTCTTGAGCATGCTGTTCCTTTCGTTCAGTCAGAGGTTGAGGTTGTCGGCCAGCCCGGCGGCTTGGCCGAGGAGTTGGGCGGCCCGCGGTTGGGTGATGCGCCGGTTGATGTGGGTGATGGGGTCGCCGCTGCCGATGACCTGGCGGAGGAGGATGCGGGCTTCCTGCTCTTCGCGCCCGTTGCGGGCTTCGGCGATCAGGGCGTACTCCAGGCAGTTGCCGCCGCGGCTGTTGGTGCCGGTGTCACGGGACCAACCGTCGGGGCGGAGGGCCTGCTGCTGGGCCCGTCGGAGAAGGGCCGCGACCGGGCTGCCGGTGGTGGTCGGCACCAGGCGGACGATCTCCGCGTAGTTGAGGACGGTCTCGGGGTGCTGGGCGTCGATGTCGTGGGCGAGGACGGCGTCCTGGAGGCGCACGGTCATCGCGGCGTCGACCACGGCAAGGCGCGTGTCGAGGTCGAGTGCCGGCGCCGCGGTGGGCGGTCTTGCTTTGACGGCGGTGGCCGTGGTCATCTCAGAGTCCTCCTGCTGCTTTCGGGTGGCGGGTGGGGTGGGGGCGCTCCCGGGCTGTCCAGGCGTGGGGAGCGCCCCCGGTCTTCAGCGGAGCCCGTTGGCCTTGGCATGGGCTCGGAGCTGTGCACCGGCGGCGGTTTTCGCCTTGCCTTCGCTGTTGGCCATGGCGCGCATGATCGGCAGGGCGGTGGCGCACCACCCGCTCCATCCGGGGTCGCCGGTGACGGTGTAGGTGGCGACTACGCAGCCGCAGTTGAGGGTCTGGTCCGGGTTGAACGGCATGTGGATCCCCTTGGGGTGTGGTTCAGGAAAGGGCGGGTCACTTAGGGGGCAGGGTGCGGCACTTGTCGGCGTGCGCGGCGGCCCACTTAAGGGCAGCGGCACGGCCGGGCTTCCAGGTGCCGGTCAACTTGGTCTCCCGGCATCCACTGCAAGCCGCCTTGAATCCGTCCCACCCCATGGCGACGGTGACTACCGCCTTGGCCGGGGTTATGTAACGAGCGATATTGCTGCTGGGCATTGCTTCTCCCTGTGTCTCCGAGTGGCCGTATGGATCCGCCTTACTTGGCGGCGTCGACGATCTCCTGCCAGGAGTAGCCGGCCATGACGGCCCGGTTCTCGGTGACCGTGAGGGCGTGGTGGGTGGTGCGGTTCTGGTCGGCGAAGAACTCCTTGCGGGCGTCGACGGCGGCCTTGAAGAGTTCGGCGTGGTTGGCGGGGCGGGCCATGTGCTTCTCCTGTCGGTTGGCTTCTATCGGCGGGCGAGGGTGCGCTTCTTGGCGGGCTGGCTGACGGTGGTGTCCGGGGCGTGCTGCTTGCCGCCGCCATCGAAGAGGGGGCGCACGTCGGGCTTCACGTCGGTGATGGGCCCGTAGAGGGAGAGGACTCCTTCGATGCCGTGGTGTCCCCAGGTGGCACCCCAGAGCCGGGACGGCTTGAAGGTGATCTCCTGGTACATGCGGGTGTCTCCCCAGGGCTGCACCACGTCGAGAACCGAGTAGTAGGTCTTGCCGGGGTGATCGAGAACGTCGCGGGTGAACTTCTTCAGGTCTCGGCGGGTGGGCTGCCAGGCGGTCATAGGGTTCTCCTTGGTTTGTTTTCTGATGGTTTGCCCCCAGGACGGCGCACGCATTGCCCCGGTATGCACCATGGGCATAGGGCGGTCGGGGGGTGAACGCGACCCGGGTCACGTCTGGGAACTGACCACCCCCTGACCGGAGGGCATACCGGGTCGAACCAGGTCAACGCCCGGGGGTGTCCGGGCCGCTCAGGAGCCGTTGAGGAACTGGCCCGCGTTAGCGATGTCCGCGCGGCGGTAGCCGTTCACGCGCCCATCCTTGTGGGGAACGGTGATCTTGACTGTGCCGCCGGCGCCCGCGTCACGAAGCAGCTCGCCCAGGCGCGCCGAGGTCATGCCGCTGCCGATAAAGCGGGCCATCTCGTCCAACTGGGCCTCGTCCCGGTCGAAGTGCGTCATGGCCGCGAGAGCCCCCCGGACAGCCTCAAGCTGCTGACGCTGCTCCGGGCTCAACGCCTCGACGGCCCGCCCCGGGTAACCGTTGCGGTTCGGGCCGCCGGCGACGGATGAAAGGCCGGTCTCCTTGGCGAGCATCTGCTCGATCGGGTCGTCCCACACCCCGGCCAGGCGCCCGGCCTTCTCCCGAAGCTTGGCGGCGCGCAGCATCAGTTCGCTGACCTCGCCGCGGTGGTCCTCGTCCAAATCGAAGGACCGGGCCAGGTCGGTAATCCCGGCGAAACCGTTCACAAGCCAGCCGAGGCCGGGGATCGGCGGGTCGAACTTGGAGGAGTCCCTGCCCATGCCCGAGGCGCCGCCGCCGAGGATCGCGTTCGACTGCGCAGCCGTTTCCACCTTCATTGCCCACCGGGTGGTGCAGTTCATTGCCAGCGCCGCGGGAAGGACGTCGACCTCCGGGTACTGGGTGATCAGCACCATCAGGATTCCGGCACCAGCCGCTACGGCTGAGAGGTCGGTCAGCGCTTCGAGGATCTCGTCGCGCATCGGCTTGCCCGGCCTGGTGTACGTGGCGACCTCGTCGATGATGAGCAGTTCGATGCCGCCGACCGCGCCGATGGTGTCCGTGGTGACCTTCGACTTCGACAGCTTGTCGAGCGTGCGCTCCCGGCGGTTCTTGTCTGCGACCAGGGCCTTGAGGAGGGCAACGAGCCGCTCGGGGCTGGGCTTGAAGTAGGTGGAGGCGACACCGGCGGTGGCGTAGGCGTTCCACTCGCCGTTCTCCTTCCCCGCGACGATCCGCAGGTTGATGCGCGGGTCCATGGCGGCACCGACGACCAGGTTGGACGCGCCGACGCCCTTCCCGGAGCGGGTGCCGCCGGCGATGACGAAGCTGCTGTTGTTGATCGGGAGCACGACGGGCATGCCGCGCTTGTTCCAGGCGACGGGCACACCGTTGTCGAATGCGTCGAGCGGACCTCGCAGGTCGAGCAGCGGCGACGGCCGGGGTGCGTCGAACGGCGGGGTGTCGCTCATCCACAGAGACACCCGGCCCTCAGCCCCGGTCTTGGTGACGTCCACCATGGACACGTCTCGGCCGAGGGCCGCAGCAAGGGAGGCGAGCTTCTTCTTCAGCTCGGCCGCGGTGGACGCTCCGGGCATGTCGAAGATGGTGACGCTCGACCCGTCAGGGCTGGTCTCGGTGGGCTGCACGATTCGGATGCTGCCGCGGAACCCGCACTCGTTGACGGCTTTCTGGACCGTCTCGTCATCGAGCCCCGCGCACAGCTCGGCCACGCTGCCGTTCAGTGGGACACCGGAGGTGGTTCGGGTGCCGGGTCGGCCCTGCCACACCCCGGTGGCGTACCCGGCGACGGCGAGCGCGAGATCGATCCACAGCCCGCCGGTCGCCACTCCGACGGTGGCACCCACAGCGGTGGCGCTGCCCCAGGCGGCGGTCTTGCCGGTGTAGATCAGCCGGTGCCGCCGGTAGTCGGCGCGGCGCCGGATGACGGTCGCCTTCAACTTGGACTCGTCTTCCACTTTCCCACTGGACGCCTTGAGCTCGGCACGCGCGGACTGGATCATCTGCGGGTAGTCGTCCCGCCACCCGTCGGCCCAGCGGCGGGCAAGGGCGAGGTAGCCGCGCCCCATCCAGGGGACGTACAGGCGGTTGCCCAGCGCGTGCCGCTTCGCACGCTCCAGGCGGGCAGCCTGCGACTCCAGCCACGCCGGCCGGACCGACTTGCCCTGGTGCTCGACGACCGTTCCATTGGTCGCCTCGGGGATGTCCTTGACGATGCTCAGCGCGGGCCGCTCGACGGCCGTCTGCGGGTGCGTTGCGGTACTCACTTCGACTCCTGACGGATCTCGGTCTTGACGGCGTCGCGAAGGCGCACGGCGTACTCGTTGGAGCCGCCACCGATGACTTCGCGAACCTTGCGGGCGGACAGTGCGTCGGGGCCGCCGGAGATTTCGGCGAGCTTCCGGACCTTCTCGACGTCGGCCGGGTCGAGCGGCTTCTCGGGGGTCTTGGAGCTGGTGCGGCCAGATGCCTGCTTCCCTTTACGCCCAAGGGTTGTAGCGCCCTTGGGGCCGCCCCGCGGAGTGGCCCCCGATCCTCCCCCCGCACCCCCGCCGGGGGCGCCTCCAGACGCCCTCCCTGAGGGTCCACCGTCGTCGCGACCGGGGCCGAACATGTCGGCGAGGAGTATGTCGACAGCGACGGACTCCGGGCTGCGGCCGGCGTCGGCGAGTGCGATCTCAATGCCTGCCCGAGCCGCCTCGCGGACGGCCAGGGTTCCGGCCGTGACGCCGAGCGGCAGGAGGTGCAAGTTGTGCCACGCCTGCTCCCACGCGTCCTCGCGGGTGATCGCCCCAGTGGGGTGCGCGACGACGATGCGCTCGTACTCGGCGAACTCGTCGGGGAACAGCGCCAGGCGTCGGGCATCCTCCACCGCGTGGGCGGCGTCCGCCGCTTCCTTCTCCTTGGCGGCCTTTCTGTCGGCGGCCTTCGCGAGCGCCCGCTGCTCCAGGCTCCTCGGGTCGGCTGCCGCGCGGCTCTCAAGAAGTTGTCGCACCTCGGCAAGGAGCGGTCCGATGATCGACGTTGCCGCCAGGGCGACGCCAGCCACGAGGCCGTACTGGTCGACGCCGTGGGTGAAGTTGATGTAGCCGGCGACGGAGGCCAGCGTCGCGGTGAGGATCCAGAACGGCCAGCGGGGCAGGCCCTTCCGGTGCGCCCACTGCGTACCCAGGACTCCGACCCAGGCGAGGAGTTCAAGGAACAGCGGCACCGGCAGCATCAGCCACGAGTAGCCGGGGTTCTGCTCACCCTTCTTGTGGAGCTGGAGGAAGTAGGAGAGCTGGGCGGGCAAGGCGGCGAGGAGCCCGAGGATCATGACGACGTTGACGAGTGCCTTGAACCGCAGGCCCTGGTCGGCCCGGCTCTCACTCTGCCGCTGCTTGCGCTGTCGCTTCTCGTCGTTGGAGTCGTCCTTGACTGCTTCCAGTTGCTTGGCGAGCTTGGCCTGCTTGACCTGCTCGACAAGCGCGTCGGTGGCAGTCTTGGCAGCACCGGATACGGCGGCCTGCTCGGCGGCGGTTTGGGCGGCTTCCGCCTCCGCTGCGATCCGCTTCGTTTCGGCGCGCGTCTTCTCCGCTTGGGCTTCGCGCTCGGCCCAGGAGAGGTATCCGCTGCTCACGGCGATCGTCCCTTCGTGGTGTCGGTGGGTCAGTTGGTGGGCTGGTGCTGCCGGTCGGCGGCCTTGGGCTGGCCGATGCGCTGTTCGTCGAGGAGCCCGTCGAACGCGAGGGCCACGAGTACGAGCCCGGCGATCGCGAGGCGGGCGGAGAAGTCGGCGGTGAGGCCGAAGAACCAGGCCAGCCCGGCGACCAGCAGGGCCACCCGCAACCGGGTCAAGCCGATGAGAAGTCCGATGTTCACGGGCGTCCTTTCAGGTGAGTCGATCGGTGCGCTTACGGGCCGGCTGTTCCGGTCCCCTCTGCCGGCGCCGGTTCCGTGGTGGCACCCGGCGGCGACGGAGGCGGGGAGGGTCAGGCCGCCTGGATGGCGTCGAGCTCGTCCAACACCCGCACGTTCGGGTGGCGCATCTCGTACACGGCGGCCTCGGCGCGGACCCGGCGGACGTCCAGCTCGTCACCGGTACCGAGGGCCACCTCCAGGCGAGTGCGGAAGTGCAGGACCGCCGACTCGGCGGCCTCGTGGGTGTCCAGCAGGTCTGACAGCAGGTACAGAGACATGGGGGTGCCTTTCGAAGCAGGTCGGGTGGGTGGTTAGTTGGTGGGGCGGGGCATCGCGCGGCACTTCTCGGCGTGCGCCTGGCCCCAACGAGTTGCCTCGATGCCGGGTTCGGTTTCCAGGGGGCGTCCGCCCCACGGGATCTCCATGACGGTCGCCTCGGAGGTACCTGCGCGGCAGCCCCTGCCGGTGCAGCGCGCCATCACCGTGATGGTGATCATCGGCTTCGTCGAAGCCCAGGCTGTGCCCTGATGGACAGGCACATCGGGCGCCCGCTCGTCGTCAAACGACAGGTCGACGGCGGCTCCACCGACGGTCAGGAAGCGGGCGATGACCCCTTCGGGCCAAGCGGTTTCGGTCTGGCCGGACATGACTGTGGCCTCTCAATGGCGGTTGGGGTGGGTGGGAAGCCGTGGTCACGCGGGTACGGGGGTGGTCACCGCGCGACCACGGCGGTCTTGGGGTCAGCGGCGGGCGGCGGTCAGGCAGTCGCGCTCGAACTTGGCGTCCTCGGCAGCCTTCTCGGCAGCGCGGGCACGCTCCATGGCGGCCACAGCCTCACGGTCCGCGTCGGTGAGTTCCTGCGCGGTCACTGCCCCCACCCCGTCTCGGGCTGTACCGCGTTCTCGGCAGCCGCCTCGAATGCCATGCGGGCCATCACCCGGTACATCCAGGCCGAACCGGTCGACGGGTGGCCGGGCGTGGACGCGATCTCGGCGACACGAACCGCGAGACCCTCGCCGCGCGCCTCCTCCACCAACGCCAGCGTCGGAGCGGGCACGGTCACCACCCCATCCGCTGGGCGTGCTGGCGAAGCCCGGCGGCCTCGGCGTACAGGGCGCGCATCTCGGCACGCACCGCCGGACGCTCCGACTTCGGCAAGTCCAGCAAGGCGTCCCGCAGGTTCCGGGCACGAGTCTCGACACAACGGGCATCCGCCAGCGGATTCGTGATGCGAGCGGAGGTCAGGGGGCGGCGGTCAGGGTCGGGCGTGCCGACCAGGGTGGTGATCATGCCGCCACCGCCGACGGGGTGATAACCGAACCGGCGAGGTACTCGGTCACGGCGGCGCGCGGGATCTTGGTGAGGGTTCGGCGGACCTGGCCACTACCTCGGCTCGTGGAGCGGAGTCGGCCGGTCTTGATTGCTCGGTAGACCGTCGCCTGGTGGACGCCGATGAGAGCGGCCACCTCAGGGACGGTGAGGGAGTCCTGAAGGTCGTCGAGCACTACATCGAGTGCGTCGCGGGGAGACATGCGCGGTCCTCCGGAATCGGGCAGGGGCTGGTGGATTCGGATCACTTGGCTATGCAAGTTCCGACAGCTCTGACGATAGGCCGCGACAGCTTGGTTATGCAAGTGCCGCGACTACTCCTCCTTCGAGCGAGTCGCGGCGGGCAGCAAAAAGACGCCCCCGCCGGAAGGTCGGGGGCGCCGATGTGCTCGCAGTAGGGGCTACACGTTGATCACATACCGGAAGGCGTGGCGGTCGCAGGGGATGATCGAGTCCATCACTTCGAGGGCATCCCCGGCCGAGTCGTAGGCCGTGCGCAGTACTCGTGCAACGGGAACGCCCGCCGGGATGTCCAGTTGCTCGGCCTCGTGCGGGTAGGGCATTCGGATGTCGAGATCTTCGATGAACTGAACGATCCTTCGGCCGATCGGACCGCTGGCGTCTTCGAGGTACGCGTTCGCGCCACCTTTGATGAGCCTCGCCTCGGCAAGTCGAGTCCCAGCTGCGATGGCGGAGTCGTAGTAGCAGTCGACCAAGTGCATCGGCCCGTCGTCCACGGTGAAGAGAAGGCGCCGGGCGACGACCGGGGCGCCTGGCTCAACTCCGAGGCGCTCAGCCACCTTCTCGGGGGCCCCAGTCTCGACTACTTCCCTGATGATCTGCTTAGGCCGAAGTCCCTGAGCTTCGACCTCTGCGTTGAAGTTGGACTTGCCACCGGCGTTGCGGCGAGCCCTGTAGATGCTGCCGGTCTGGCGCAAGCTGACATGCGGCCGTTCACGGACGAAGGCGCCCTTGCCCTGGTGTGACGTCACGAGCCCTTCGGATCGGAGAAGGGCGATCCCCTTCCGTACCGTCGACCTGGTGACGCCGAATCGCTCGGCAAGCTCGTTCTCTGAAGGGAGCTTGCCGGCGGGTGCGAGATCCCCGCGCAGGATCTCGGCGCGCAGTTCGTTGGCGACCCGTTTGAACGGGTGCTCCCTGGATGGGTTCGGTGACATCACTCTCCTGACTGAATGGGTACACAAGTCAGCGTAAGCCTGCCGAACCGATATGCGCCTATTCCTGCCGGGCCATCCATCCTGACCAGCGGGTTACCCGAATCTTGATCACGGGGCCGTCCGGTCGGCGATCAAGATATTGCCCGTACTTGTTTGCCAAACGGTCAACAAGTTCCTGCGCAAGTTCGCTCTCCAGCACCGAAGCGGTGCCGTCAGCGCGCACCCACCAGAGCTGCTCCCAGTCATCGTCGTAGTGGTCGACAAGGAGCGTGACGGCGGGGTTGGCCCTGATGTTGGCGAGACGCTTTAGGTTCGTATGCCGCTTCGGCTTGTGGTCGACGGCGATGACGACCACATCGCCGTCCAAGGCGAAGGTCGCGGGCACGAGGTGGGGGTGACCCTCGGCATCGACGGTGGCCAGCCGCAGCACTCGCGCTGCGGCAAACCGGGCCCTGCACTCGTTCGCTGGCATACCCATATGGGCACGCTACCCGCGCGCAGCGATTGCTCCAGTCGCACCACTTGCATATCCATGTCCACTCTGGCTAACGTTCGAGCGTCACCAACTTGCATAGCCAAGCGAGAGGGGCGTCAATGACCGACGACCAACCCTCGGCGGAGCCCACCGCGCTCTACCGCCTGTACGACGCTGACGGAAATCTCCTGTACGTCGGCATCACGAACAACCCCAAGGTTCGGTTCGGGAACCACGGCCGCTCGAAGCCGTGGTGGCCCGAAGTGGAACTGAAGCAGATCGTCTGGCTCGATTCTCTTCAGGAGGCCGAGGAAGCTGAAAGGCTCGCCATCGCGTCCGAGGGGCCGCGCCACAACATCAGCAACAACGCCTTGAAAATTGCCGGGTTGAAGCGCTCCGGCAAGCGCGTGAGCTACAAGGACATCGCGAACGACCTGAGGGCTGCGATCCTCGACGGTCAGTTCGCGCCCGGATCACGCCTGCCTGGAATCAACCAACTGAGGCGCGAGTACAGCGCCGCAGGAAGCACGGTCCGCCAGGCGTTCGCATCCCTCAAGACGGAGAACCTGATCAGTTCCCGGAAGGGGGCCGGGATGTTCGTGCGTGACCTCGACGGCAACCGGACGATTCTCATCGCCGTCGATCAGCCGCAGCAGGCCGCCGAACTCCTCGCCAACTACATGTCTCCGAGCGACTTGAGGACCCTCGCGGAAGCCCTCGCACTGAAGGTCAAGCCCTGAGAACGCGAACGGCCGGGCGTATCAGCGCCCGGCCAGTTCAACCAGCGGGTTCCAGCCCGCCAGTCAGAGATCCATCCCGATCAAAGGAGTACCTCGATGAGCATCGTATCGCCTGAGCGCCCGGCCGTCCTGTCCCGGTCCACGGTTCACCCGACGCCGTGCCCGGCGTGGTGCAAGGACCGCAACCACCCGACGGCCCACAACTCGTCGACGCACGACACGGCGCACCGCAGTCCGGAACTGCTGCTCACCGCCCCCGGCATCAACGGCCCGGATGTGATCGTGCGGGCGGAACTGTTCCGCCTGGACGAGCTCGACAGCAGCAGCGAAGAGGTCATCTACGTGCAGGGCGAGGGTCAGCGGGAGATGTCCGGTCCGGAGCTGGACGTCTTCATCGCGCAGGCGCAGGGATTCGTCGACAGCCTTCGGGTCCTGCGCGGTCAGCTCGGCTGAATCGGTCACCACGAACCTCTACGGCCGGGCGGCCTCGCTGCCCGCCGTTTCGTAGATAAAGGCGCGCTGAGCGTATGAGAGTCATCCGCAGCATGTCGCCCGACGGGTGGGTCCCCATCGCCAACGTGACGGCCCAGAACCACAAGCTCAGTTGGCGCGCCAAGGGGCTGCTGCTTGAGCTCCTCAGCTATCCCGACGGGTACGACCTGACGTTCGAGAAGCTGATGGAAAGGGCGCGATCGGCAGGCGGTAAGGCGGAGGGTCGCGACGCCATGCGGAAGGCCATGCAGGAGCTGGAGCAAGCAGGCCTGCTGACCCATGTCCGCCATCGGATCGACGGAAGCGTCGGCGAGCGCAAGCAGTGGCGCACCGAGACGGTGGTCACCGACCTGCCCGGCGTTGCCGATGTCCGGGCTACTGGTCTTCAGGACCCCGGAGGTTCAGTAACCCGGTCTTCCAGCAAGTCGGCCAACCAGGAGGTCTCTAACAACACGGGTTCTCTAAAGACGGATCACCAAGACGACGAGGGGCAACATTCCTCCGCACTCGCTGCCGCTCGTGCGGGCCAGTTGGCGCGTGGGCGCGAGGAGCGGCAGCGGGAACTCCAGCGGCTGTACGACGCGGCTGACGAGCTCAACGACGACCAAGTCCGTCGGCTGCTGCTCCAGTTCGAACGGAAGCGGCCGAGGGTCTACCGGGAGCAGCGGCAAGCCGCGCTGGCCCAGCTCGGCCGGGAGGATCTGGAAGGCCTGCGGTCGGTGCGCAGCGTGGACATGCTGAGCTTCAAGTACGCGCTCCAGCACTACGGCGGCGACGGGAAGCCACTGCCCGACTGGCTGGTGCGGTTCCCTCGGTGACTCTGGACGCGCGAAAGCCCCCGAGCCGCGATGGCCCGGGGGCTTCGGTGTGTGACCGCTGGCCGGTCAGGGCGTTATAGGGGGCATGAGCGAACCGTTGGGTGCGAACAGGCAGCGCGATGACGTCTCGACGTTGCTGAAGATCGCCGACTCCATGGGGGTGACAGGCGCTTACGGCTCACATCTGCCGGTTCTGGACGCGCCCCCGATCACAGAAGTCGAGGAACGGCTGCACGACTTGCTGGACTCGCCAGATGACCGGCTGCCGTTGATCAGCTTGCGTGAGGCGCAAGCCGCTGTACTGCTGCTGCGGGTCCTTGCGTCGGGCGACGGCGACGGGCACGTTGCGGCGCACAGGTTGGCCAGTCGCATCGCGAATCGGCTGCCGCCCGACGAGACGTAGGTGCACCTACGCTGCCGCTGCCCGCCGTTCGGCGACCGGCAGCCGCAGCACCTCGCTGTGCCCGTACTGGGTCTGGCACCCGTAGCAGCGGGCGCCGGGGGTGTCGAGGGTGACGCGCAAGACGGCGCCGCAGGGGCAGGCCACGGGGATGGCGCGCGGGGGTGTCTCGCCGGCGACGTGGAAGGTGCACTGGCGGTGTATGAGGTGGATCTCTCGGGCGAATTCTTCGAACGCCGGATGGTTCATCGCCGACCATTCCAGGTTGAACCGCAGCGTCCCCACCGCGTGGTCGACCCGCCGCTGCAACGTCCCGGCCTCATCCAGCTCGGCCCGGCCGCGCACCTCCCAGTCCCGCACCCACGTCTCCAGCGGGCCGAGGACCGGGCCGCCCGCTGTGAGCAGGTTCAGCACGTCCAGCCGCAGCGGCACCGGCGCGTTGCGGGACCCGGACACCGCCGGGCCGCCACCGCCGGAGCCGGGTACGAGCCGGGTCCCGAGCCTGGCGTACAGCCCGCGCGGGCCGGCGAGGTCGAGGAGCTGCCGGTCGACGCGCTGGGTGCACGGGTGGCAGGCGTAGCGGGCGATCTCGTCGGGGTGCAGGTCGCGGCAGCAGATCGTGCACATGTTCACGGCGGGCTCCGTTCGGGCGGTACAGGTGGGTCAGTTGTGGCAGCGGCACCGGCACGCGGCATCGCAGAATTTGCAAGATCCAGGCTTCTTCGCCCCGGCCATGCCGGTCTTGCCCTGGCAGTAGGCGTGGTCGGCGTGGAGGCAGCCGGTGGACAGGTAGTGGTGGGTGCCGAGCCGGTGGGTGAGGCGGGTGAGGGTGGTGGCGAGCCAGCCGATGAGGGCGGCCATTTCGGGTCCTTTCGTGTCGACGCGCTGTATGGCGCCTCTCGCGGTCGTTCTTGGGGTCGATGGAACTCGGGTGCCCGGACGGCCCGTTCGGTCGTTAGGCGGCCACTGGGGGGCCTTCTCGGGCCTGTTGTGGCTGGAGTCGAGACGCGACCGGCACCCGCACGTCCCCGAGCGCCACCTCCCCCAGTCGCAGGGCCACCGCGACCGCCTGCGCCCGGTCCCGCACCCCCAGCGCCCGGTACGTGGTCGTCAGAACTTGCGCCACAGAGTTCGGCCGGGTGCCCGTCCAGCGCGCAATGTCCGCGTTGGTGTTTCCGTTCGCCGCGAGGAGCAGCACAGCGCGCTGCCGGTTCGTCAGCAGCCGGGCCGACGGGACGCTCATGGCGTGCCCCCGGTGTTGATCTGCCGGGCCACGCACAGTGCGTTGGCGAGGTCGCCGGGCATGGCGGCGTGTTCGCTGAAGTCGATGCCGACCCAGCAGTCCAGCCAGTCGGCGATCGCGGCCCCGACGCCGGGGTGCATGGTCGCGATGAAGCTGGCGTCGGCTCGGCCCTGGTCGCTGTCCGGGGTCTCGGCGCTGGGGCCGTCGACGCCCCAGCCGAAGTCGCCGATGCCGGCTTGTGCCCAGGGGCCCGGGGTGGCGGCGGTGGCGAGCGCGCGCAGTTTGGCGGCGGCGGTGCGGAGTTCCTGGCTGGGGTTGGTGGTCATCGGGTCCTCCGTGGGTCAGTTGGCGGGCTCGTCGAGGGCGGCGCGGATGCGGGCGGTCGCCTCGCGGATCGCTGGGTCATCGGTGGCGGCGTCGATGGCGTCGCATTCGGTGCGGATCTTGGTGGCGCGGGCGGCGGCTTCTTGGCTGGCGGCCTTGAAGACGACGCGGGCGAGGTTCCCCTGGGTGGTGCGGCGTCGGGGTGGGGTGGGCATGTGGTCCTCCGTGGCGTTGTGCGGGCGTGTGGCGGGCTGGGGGTGACTGGCTCCCCGCCGGGCGGGTGTTCGGGCGGGAGGCGGGCGTGTGGCGCGCCCCGTGGGGGCAGGGCGCGCCACGCCGGGTCAGGCGGTCGGCGGGGTGGGCTGGGTACGGCAGCGGGGGCAGAGGTCGATCAGGCGGCCGTCGTGGCGCCGACGGGTCCAGCCGGTCTCGCGGCCGTCGGCGCGCACCTGACGGGCAGTCCGGGACGCGTAGCTGGCGGCCACGGCGGCGCTGTCGGGGCAGTCATCGCGGCCGGTGGGCCCGTCGCAGGAGACCTCGACACCGGTCGGTCGGGCGGTCACTTCTGCTGCGCCCCGTCCTCGCCAGCGGCACCGGGGCAGATCCATGGGTAGAGCACGGTCTTGTCGATCTGCGGGCGGCAGACGGGGCAGTCCTCGGCGTCGCCCCCGGCGTGGGCGGGCTGCGCCCCGTCCTCGGCCTGCCCACCGGACCGGGCGGCGTCGGTCTCGGCGGCCAGGCGGCGAAGCCCGAGGATGACGTCATGGATCGCGGTGCAGTACCGGGGGTCGCTGTCCGGGTCCAGCGAGTCCCGGAGCACGCTTTCGAGGAAGTCGGCCCGCTCGCGAAGGACGGTGGCGCGGGCCTTCTCCAGCTCGGCGCGGAGGCCGTCGATCACCTGCTCCAGTCCCTGCCGCTTGTCGTACTCGTCGCAGGCGCGCCGGATCGCCTTCTCAGCCCGCTCGTCAGCCGCGCGGCAGGAGTCCAACAGCCGGGCGTGTTCACCGCAGTTGGTGTCCCAGGTGATGCGGTTCTCATAGTCGACCAGGCGGCCCTTCACGGAGGCCAGCTCGGCGCGCAGGTCCCGCTGCTCCTCGTCCGCCACGGCCAAGGCGGCGTCGGCTGCCTCTCGCCAGCCGGAGTCCGGGACTTCAGCGGCGAGGGCGTCCACCCAAAGGAAGCCGGGGTTCGCCTGCTCGTACAGCGCGGCCGCGTACCACTCGCGCCGCTCGGTGTCGGGCACGGGCTCGATCGGCGTGAGGCTCGCGCGCAGCTTCTCCAGGAGCCGCATCTTCTGCTGCCCGTCCGCCGGGCCGAGGTCCGACGGCCGGGTGTCGTAGTCGGCGCCGAGGAGTTGCGCGGGCGTGTAGCCGTTGCCCTGGATGCCGTCGCCCGTATGCCGGGGGGTCGGCTTGTTCGGGCATGCGGCGCTGTGGCGGGGCACGGGCAGCGAGCATGTGCCGCACTCGGGCCGGGTGTCGGGCTGCACCCCGGACGCGGCAAGGAACATGTGGTCGCCGATGACGTCCTTGCAGTACGCCTCGGGGTGCCCAGCGGGCCTGGCGCACGGGTGGTACGGGAGCGGCGTGCCGATCCCGATCGTCTTGCCGCACAGGAGCGGCGCGGTTTCGGCGGCAGGGTTCGTGGGCTCGGGCTGGTCGGGCATGTTGATCTCCTTCGGGGTTGGTTGGGATGCTGAGGCCAGGCCCGCCCCGGATTCGCCCCGGGGCGGGCCGCAGCGCGAGGTCACGGGGTGAGCCGGGCTGCGGCGATCTGCGCGAGCTTCGCGTCGAGCACCGCGGCCGGGTTGCCGGTCAGCGACGCGAGCGCCACCGCGGCGGTGACGATGACGTCGACCAGCTCGCCCTGCACATCGGCGATTGTGTGCGTGACGCCCTTGCGCGGGTTCTGGCCGACGACACCGATCCACGCCTGGGCGACCTCCCCGGACTCCTCGGTCAACTTGAGGATCCGGAGGGTGATCTCCTCCTGGGAGCGGCCGTTGTTGGCGTCGAGCCAGGCGACGAGGTCGCGGATCGTGGACCACTGGGCGGTGCTGAGCACGGGTTCTCCTTCGGGTTGGTGGGGCGGTTTCGGCGGCGACCGGTCTCAGGCTGCGGCGGTGCGTCGGGGGCGTCGGATGGCGGCTTCGAGGGCGGCCCGGTGTTGGGCGGCGTTCGGGTCGGGGCCGCAGGTTTCGGGCTTGCCGCCGCGGACGGATCGGAGGGTGCGGGCGCCGCCGAATGTCCCGTCGGGGATCGACTCGGCCAGGAGTGCGGCCAGTTGCTCGGTGCTCATGCCGCAGCCACCTCCGCCTCGGTGTGCCGGACGGCGTGCACGGCCCCGCCTTCGAGCTCGCGCCCGTCGCGGTGGCACGGGACACCGGGGGTGACCTGGCAGGCGGTGCAGCAGGCGGTGAGACGCGCCCACGCGTCCTTTCGCTGCTGGTGCACCGTCGCACCGGTCTTGCCAGACGACGGGATGCGGCACGGCTGGTGCGCGCGGGCCTTGCACCAGGGGCAGTTGGTGCCGCGGGCGGGGTGCTGGCCGGTACGCAAGCGGTGTCGGATCGTGTCGGGCATCGGGGCGGCAATGTGGCGGGCCATCAGTTCTCCTTCGCGATCTGGCAGGTGACACAGCCGCACGGCTGGTCGGAGTTGAGTTGCGTGTGGTCGTAGGTCATGAGTGCGGCCCGGTAGTCGTTGAGCGCCGCACCCCACGCTGCGGGCGGGTGGGCCTGGGGCCGCGGTTCGGGAGGGCTGGTGCCGGACGGCCAAGCACCCGGCCGGTAACCCGGCGGCTTCGGCGGCGGGGCCGCCACGGTGGGCATGCTCCGGCGTCGGAGGCCGGCCCGAAGCTGATCGCGCATGAACCGCTTCAGGTCCGCACCGCCGTTCTCCCGGCGCATCGCCGCAATGTCGTCCTGATCGAAGTCCGTCACGACGCGTCCTCAACGATCTCGACGTCCGCGATCTCCTGCTCCGCGGCAAGGCGGGCGAGGGTTCGGGCGGACGCCTCACGGATCCGCTGCTCCTCCACTGCGCGCTGCTCCACCGTCAACTGCGGTTCACCGGCCGCCTGTCGGGCACGGGCCGTGTGCGGCTTCGAGAGCGGCTTGCCAAGAGGGAACTTCGCCGTGGCCCGGCCGGACTTGCACGGGTGGCCTATCTCGGCGGCGCACACGGGGCACTCGACACCGAGCGGGCCGGAACGGCGCACCGCGTCCGCGAGGGATTCCCCGTCGGAGTCCGGGACGGTTCGGTTGCCCTCCCAGCCGTGCGCCTCCAGCTCGCGCATGAAGCTCTTGGACGGGCCGCCCTCAAGAGCCGGCCGGTCGGTGGGTGGTGCAATTCGTCCGGAAGCGATCGCCCGCACCTGTCCGCGGTACCGGGCCAGGTATGCGGCGGTGGTCTCGTCGGGCAGAGGCTCGTACTGAAAGTTCTCCAGCCGGGCGTTGCGGATCTTCGTACGGAGGGTCCGGACGTGGTGCGGCAGGATCCACAGCTTCGCGTCAGGGTCCTTCGGCGCGGTCGTGTAGTACGCGGCGACGGCGTTGCGGGCGTCGTTGTCAAGCGGGACGTCGTGGAGGGCTGCGGCCCAAGCTTTGGCGGCGGCCGTGGAGCCGTTGCGGTTGTCGAACGCGGCTGCGTGCATGAGCAGTTCGGCAGCCTCGGCAGAGTTCATGCGGAGTCTCCTTCCTGGCGGAGCTGTTCGGCGATGGCCGCCCAGCCGGCGACCTTGGCGTCGGTGCCGGCGAGGGTCTGGCCGGAGGGCAGGGCGATGACGTTGCTCGGGGAGGTGCGGCGCTTGGAGGCGTACTGCGCCGAGTCGCGGATCCACTTCTGCCAGGCGTCGTGCCAGTTGCGCTTCCGGCGGCCTTCGGCTCGGAAGTGGGAGATGAACTGCTGAGTCTCGAAGTCGGGGTCGAGCCCCGGGAACGTGGAGGCGACCCAGCGACGCATCGTGTCGTTCAGGTGGAAGTCGTCGGGGACGGTGGTGAGGCCGTCAAGCCCGGCGTGAGGCGTCGCACTGCCCGCACTTTCTCCACCTACATCAGCCAAGTCTTTGGGTCGGGTCGGGTCGGGTCGGGTCGGGGCAGCGTTAGTAACGCCGTTACGAAACGCGTTGACCTGCGACTCTTCGTCCTGAAGTGGACGTGTTCCGGTCGCCGTCGTGTCGCTGTCGTGTCGCGCTCGTGTCGCCGTCGTGTCGCTGTCGTGCGTTTTTCCGTTGCTCGTAACGCCGTTACTGCGACCGTTATTGGAGTCGTCCGGAGGCGGTATCGGTTTGCCGTTGCGGCGCTGCCGGAAGGCTTCCTGTCGGGCGGCGTTCTTCTTCCTCTCGGCCAGTACCTGATCGCGGGAGGGGTTGTAGTCGAGGTAGTCGTGGACCACCCAGCCGCCATCGACGCGGTCCCAGAGGCCGGCGTCTTCGAGCTGCTTGGCTGTGGCCTTGACGCCGCGCACGTGCGCCACGAGCGTCAGTTCGCGGTCGCTGACGTGTCCGTCCGTCAGGTTCTCGGCGCACCAGCAGATCGCGGAGACGTGCAGCCGGAAAGCGCGGTCGGACAACAGCGCGACCTTGCGGTGCGATGGAAAGCGGTCGTCCAGACGGACCCAGGGCATGAGCAACTTCTCTCGGCTGGCGGGTACGGATAGGTCTGCGGCGGGTTGGGCCCGGTCAGGTGGGGGCGCGGGGGTTCGTGATCAACGCTTCCGGTTTTTCGGTGGCGTTGGTACGCCGTTCATCTGCCACTTGACTGCCATTTCGCAGCCGGCCGGCGGTCACGCGGCCACCTGCCGGGCGTACTTGGCGGCGAAGGAGTTACCAATCGCCTCGGCGTATGACGGAGGAATCGCCTCGGCGATCTCCTTGCGGATGTCGGTCCAGTCGATCCCCATGGCCTGCTGCCACTGGGCGACCGTTCCCTTGCCACCCCCGTCGCCGTAGACGGCGAAGTACGGGCCGGTGAACCACTCGCCATGTCTCATGCCAGCGACCCGGCCGCGATGCTTGAGGTGGGCGGGCTGCGGCATCGTCCAGCCGCCGAGCTCGAAGTTGCGGTGGCGGATAACGGCGAGGCCGAACATCTCCCCGCACAGGGTGAGGTCGACACGCATCCGCTTCGAAGCCCGGCCGGGCGGCTGCTCGATCACGAACGGCCGACCGGTAGCCTCCAGCGCCTCTCTGGTCGGGTCGAGGAGATCCGGGTACTGGAACTTCCCGGCGTTGGTGCCCGCGGTGAGGGTGCAGTCGTGCTGGCACGGCGGCCCGGCGTGGATGAGGTCGTACTGGTGGCCGTGTTTGCGGATGTACTCGACGGCGTCGCCCTGGTGGAACTCGTCGCCGCAGTACCGGGGCTGGGGTGCGATGTCGACGCCGGTGACGTGGAAGCCGGCCCGCTGGTAGCCGCGGGTGCATCCTCCGACGCCGCAGAACGCGGCGAGGACGCGAAGCCCGTTAGGCGTGGGCGGTTGGAACTCGATCAAGGAGTCTCCCTTGTGGATCGAGGTGGTCATGGGTGCCGAGTGGGCGCACGGAACCAGACCCTTGGGGCCTCGGTGGTTCGTCCGCTTGACTTCGTAGCCATCATAGCTAAGAAAGCGGATTCGCGGTGTTGAGGTTCGTAGCGAATCCGCTACTGTTAGGCCATGACCACAGCCCCCACCGAGCACCGCGCAAAGATCGCCGAAGCTCGCAACGTCCTCGGCGAGGTCATCGCGCGCGCCCGATTCGGCGGGGAAGCGACGATCCTCGTCAACCGCGGCAAGGACGCGGCCGTCATCGTCGGACCAGAGTTCTACGAGCAGGCCAAGTCGGACGCCGCCGTCCTCCGGCAACTGCGGGCCTACGCCGACAAGAAGCAGGCAGCAGGTGACGCCAGCGGCCGACAAGTCGCGCGAGTTATCAGCGAGTCCCTGGAAATTGCCGAGCGCGACGCTCGGTCGTCCGACTGACATCCCCTTCTCCTTCCTGCCCCGCTGTGCGGGGCCTTTGTCGTGCGCTCAGGCGGCGGCGTAGGTGGGTTCGTCGAGGCCCTGAGTGGTGAGGTCGTGGATGTACTTCTCGCTGACCCCCATGCGCCGGGCGATGGTCGCGGCGGATTCGCCGAGGGTGAGCAGGTGGCGGATTTCCGCTCGGCGCAACGTGTCGCGACCGTTCTTGGGAGGCGGCTGGTAGGGCCCGCCGTCGTCGGGCTGGCAGGCCGGGTCGTCGATGGCCTCCCATGCCATGGGGCCGTGCCAACCCAGCCGGGCGGCCCTGTTGCGGGCGTGAATGGATGTTCCGGGGCGCCAGCGGAGCTGCTGGTAGGCCGCGGTCATGCCGTTGGCGACGGAGAGGAGCACGGTCGCCGGCGGGTTCTTGAGCATCAGCCCGAGCCCGTTCTTCGCCATGGGGATGCGGGGGGCGATGTCGTAGACGGGGTGACCGATGGCGTGGAGCGCCCGCCCGCGGCGGACCGTGCCGGTGGAGTCGACGGTCGCCAGGTTGGGCGTGACGCCCTTGGGGCGCAGGTTCAGGTAGATGAGGGCCAGTGCGGGGCTGATGGTGCGCTGCTGACGGAGCCGCAGTTTGGAGATTTCTCCGTCGCAGCGGCTGACCAGGGCTGCGATCTGCCGGTGGCTGTAGCCCTGGTCGGCGAGGCTGTCGAGGTGTGCCGCGACAGGTGCGGCGTCGACGCGGATGGGCTGGTGAAGGGTGGCCAGTTGGTACTGCTTGCAGTACCGCCGATGCGCGGCGGAGCACAGGTTGCAGCGGCAGCCGCGGAGGTAGTAGCGGCGTTCCCCATGCTGGGGCGCGGTTCGGGTCTTGGTGTTCACGTCCGCTCCTTCCGGGTGCGGTCGATGCGCCGGGCGCCGGTGACGCCCAGCCAGGCGAGGGCGAGGCAGATCAGGAACGGGATGGTGGCGACGACCGCGGCGAGCACGACGGCGAACCACACGCCGGCCGCGGCGAGGGCCGCGGTGAGCGGGCTCATGCCGCCCTCCGTCCGCTGGCGTAGGGGGCGAGGATGTACTCGCCGATCTGCTTGTTGTGTGTGGGCCCGGACGTGGAGCGGACCTTGCGGATCTCGACGATCGGCGCCGGCCGCCGGTTGATCAGCGACAGGAAGACGAGTCCTGCGGTGCCGTGTGCCATCTCGGGCAGCAGGTCGCGGAACGTGTTCATGGAGAACGGGCGACCGTTCTCCCCGAAGATCTGTATGGCCTGCTCGATGAGCGCCCTGTCCCATTCGGAGACGGAGGCGATGAACGCTTCGAGCTCGGCGCCGATCCGGAGCTTCTCGGCGGGGGTGGCGGTGTGCGTCACGGCTTGTCCTTTCGGTCTGCTTTCCTGGTGGGGGGCCGGCCCCGATTCCCGCGGGGGCGGCCTCTGATGTGCGGGCTACGCGGGCGGTTGCGCGGTCTCGGGCCACCCGCCCGCCGGTTCAAGCTCGGCGTCGACAGGTCCGTCGTCGTCGGGGTCCATCTCGTTCAGCGCGGCAGCGGCGGGCCCCAGAGGGGGCGCGGGTGTATCGGTCCGCTCGATCACGGCGTTGCGCTTCTCGGCCGAGGTGGGCACCCATTTACCGAGACGCCGGGCCGCGGTCTTCAGCCACATGGATTCCTCGTCGGTGCGCCACGGCGAGTAGTCGCTGTCGACGCCGTCGGACTTGGCCTTGGCGCGGGCGATGTGCGTGCCGTTGAGGACGACGACCTTGGATGTGGCGCCGCCTTGCATGACGGCGTAGGCGTAGGTGCCGACGAGGTCGCCGCGGTCACCGAACCAGTCGACCTTGTGGACGGGCCGCTCGTGCAGGCCGGGCACGTAGTTGAACTGGTCGTTGGCGCGGACGACTTCGACGACGACGGAGGACGCGGCGCCCGCGTTGTAAATCAGTTCGACGATGCCCTGGTAGCCGACGATGCCCTGAACCTCGGGCCGGCCCTTGCGCTTGATGGGGCGGAGGTAGAACTGCTCCGTGCCGGGCTCAAGGCCGAGGCGTGCGGCGGTCATGAGGGCGCTCATCAGGCTGCCGGGATTGCTCTGTGCCGCGGCGGCGAGCTTCGGGTCCTGACGGAGTACGCCCACGGCGAGGCGGGCGAAGGTGTCGACCTTGACGTGGCTGGCGGCGACGAGGGCGAGCTCGGGCTTGTACTGCTCGATGACGGATGCGGGCCCTTCGTCGCGGGTGGCTATGGCGTTGCTGATTTGGCTCATGCGGCGGTGTCCTTGCTGGTGTAGGGGCTGATCGAGTGGGTCTGGCCGTCGCGGACGGTGCGGTAGGCGATGCGGCGCCCGCAGGCGACGGCGCGCTTGCCGTTGCCGATGTGGTCGAGGAGCACGCCCTTGGCGGCGGTGAGTTCGGTCTTCACGACCGCCATCTGCTGCTGCGCGATCTCGTACCGGGCGGCGTCCTCAATGGGGATTTCGACGTCGCGGTCTTCGAGCCCGTCGGGCTGGACGCGGATCGTCTGGTAGGTGGCGTCGGCCCCGTCGATGGGCGGGCGCTGCCCGTTGCGGACGGTGTCGAGGAACTTCTCGGCGGCGTCGCGCATGGTCTTGGCGTCGGCCTCGTCGTAGGGCACGACGTACTCGCGGTAGTCCCATCCGCCGATCAAGACGGCTAGGTGGGCGGGCTCGGTCAGGCCGAGCGTGTCCTGCTGCCAGGTGATCTGGCAGCGGTAGTGGATGGGGAACTCGTCGGAGCCGGACGGGCCCCAGCCGTCGCCGAACGGGGACGTCTTGACCTCGCCGATACGGATCGGCTTCCCGTCGCTGGCGCCGTTCTCCCGGTGTGCGAGGAGCCGGTCGGGGGTGGCGCGCTGCCACTCACGTTCGGTGTGCCGCCAGGTGCCAGTCTTCCGGGCGAGGTACTCGGGGTGCTCGTCCTCGAACTTGGCCGCCACGGCGGGCTCCAGCCGGGTCCCCCACTCGATTGGCGCCGACATCTCGAACGGCGGGGTCTTGAGTCCGGACTTTTTGTGCCAGAGCGAGAACGGCGACATCCACGGCGACAGGCCCATGACTGCGGCGATCTCGGTGGCGGTGATGGTGAGGCCGGCGCGCGCCTCGTCCCACTCGGGGGTGCCGGGCGTGAAGGTGCCGAGCAGGATGCCGGTCGGCGTCTGGGTGGCGGCCATCAGAAGGGCCACGCTTCCTGTGCGGGCTTGCACCAGAGCGGGATGCGGAGGCTGCGGTACGGGTCCCAGCAGGGGCAGGGCGCGAGGTCGGGCTCTTCGCCGTACAGGCCGACGCCCGGCCCGCGTGCGATGTCGCCGTTTCCCTTGCACTGCTGGCACTTGGGGTCGGGCTGCTTCTGGATATGGATGGCGCGCTGGTGGTACTCCACCTGCCAACGGCCGAGTCGGATGTTCACGGCGTGCCTTTCGTTGGGGCCCGCCGCCCGGTGGGGTCGGGCGGCGGGTGCGGCGCGCAGGGGGTCGCGCCGCGGGAGGGTGGTCAGATGGCGTCCAGCAGGGCGTGGAAGCCGTCGTGGTCCGCCTTGGCGGCGTCGTTCCAGCAGTCGATGCAGAGGAACGTGGCGGGCTCCTCGTAGCCGATCTCGTTCCACGGCTTGTCCTGCGGCTGGAAGCGGATCAGGCGGTGCGGCTGGGCGCAGTCGGGGCAGGTGCCGTCGTGGGCGCTGCCGACGATGAGGGCTTCGGCCTGGCGCTGGAGTTCGGCCTGTACCTCGTTCCACGTCGTGCCGCACAACGAGCAGTCGCCGGGGCGTCCGAGCGAGCCGAGCGGGGGCTGGATCGGGAAGCGGTGCTTGCAGAGAGAAACGGTCACCGGGGTGCCCTTCTGGGATGCTGGTGGTGGATGCCCGCCGACTTGTCCTCGGCGGGTTTCTTCGTGTGGCCCGCCGTCGCGCCGGTTTGGGCACGGCGCGACGGCGGTGTCAGGCGGCGTGGGGGCGCAGCACGCCGCGCAGGGTGGGGAGGGCGGTCATGAGGCGACCTCCGGGAGCGGCACATCCTTGACTCGGCGGCCGAGCGCGGTGTGGTTACAGCGGCCGGTCAGGCACGGCTTGGCGCGGCGGTCCCAGTCGGCGCCGTTCACCAACTGGTGCTGCCAGCCAGCCGCAGCCTCCTTACGTCGGTCGGCGACGCGGGGCGTGAACTCCTTGTGCGCGTCTTCGGCGAGCGGCCCGACGTACTCCTCGTGGACTGATCCATGAACGCAGCCGTCGGGGGCGATGCGAATCCAGAAGCCCTTCACCGTGCACCCCCGGCGAGGTCGTCGCTGAGTTCCATGTATCCGGCGGCGATGTCGGCCCGCAGGTTCGGGTCGGTGATCCAGTCGGGGATGCGGGGCCCGGTCAGCCCGAGGGCGTGGACGATGCCGGTGGCGGCGGCACCGGTGATAACCGGGGGCGCCTCGGCAAGGAGTTCGCCAGCGACCGCCGCGTTCGTGGACAGGTAGGGCGTCATGCCGCCACCGCCGGTCGCTGGTAGCGGACGATGACGGGCCGTCGCACACCGTCCTCGCGGTCGACCTGTGCGGCCACGTCCGGCTCGTCGTCCTCGGTGAGCCCGTCGTGGTCAAGGGTCCACAGGACGCGGCGGAGCTCGGCCCTGAGCGTCTCGTGGGAGCTGATAACGGCCAGCCGGTTGTCCAGGTCCACGGTCTCGGCGGCGGTTGCCGCTGTGCGGGCGTGGGATATGGCGTCGGTGAGGAGCGGGGAGGCGGTCACGCTGCCACCGCCTGACCGACGCCGTAGACGGGCGTGGCGGCGATCTCACGGCGGTACCGATAGCGGAGGCTCGGCGCCCGCATGTCCCGCCACTTGATCGGGCCGTGGCACTTCCGCAGCGGGTTGTGGTACCACTCGCGCTTCATCGCCTGAGCGCCGCAGTCGGGGCACTGGATGTGCGGCCCAAACGGGGAGGTGCCGAGGGTGTCGCGGCGCTGCCACCGGTCGACACGGCGGAACTCGATGCTGCCGTCGATCGCCTGCTCGCCGTCCAGGCTCGGGTAGTCGCCCCCGTCGGCCCAGTACTTCAGGGCTTCGTCCTCGGTGGCTCCGGGGGCCTTGATGACGTAGACGCTGGTGACCTCGACGACGATGGGCCACTGGACCTCGTCCAGGCCCCAGGTGCGCCGCTCGCGGGCGCCCGCTTCGATGAGGTCGGCGATGTCCGGGTCGGGCTCGGCCACCTCGACGCGCGGGAACCTCTCGCCGAAGTAGTCGTGCGACCCCGGGTGCCCGAGCTTCAACTGGCAGTCGCGGGACGAGTAGCCCTCGCCGTCCCTGTACAGCGGTTCGTCGCAGTTCACGATGCACTCCAGTTGGCGGCGAGTTGGGCGAAGCGGGTGTCGGCGTCGAGGTCGAGTGCGTGCCGGTCCGGGTCGTCCAGCGGCAGGGATTCGCGGATGCGGGCCAGGTCGGCGAGGACGTCGGCCAGCGGCACGTCCAGGCGCTCAATGGGGGGCGTCGGGGTCGTCATCGGGTGCCGCCTGTCTCGGCCTGGATGACAGGGAGCACGGACGTGCGGAACCATGCGGAAGCCTCGAAGCCGCCGGATGCAAGATCGATGAGACGCGAGTAGCCGGTGTGGACCTCACCGGTGAACTCGTTCATCCACTCCCAGCGAACGCGGCGCTCGTCCAGCCACTGGCCGAGTTTCGCGATGTACTCGGCGTGCAGATCGCCACAGCCGTAGCCGCGCTCGTCGCGGTAGCCGTAGGCGGTGTCGAAGGAGACGGTCAGCCAGCAGGCGCGGCGGTGGCGCTCGCCGTCGCAAGGCCCCCACTCCTCGACGTAGTCACCGCTCTCGGGGAGGTTGCAGTCCATGTCGTGCTCGGCTGCCTGCTCCGGCGTGCGCAGCGGCTCGTCGGGCCGGTAGTAGAGCATCAGCCAGGCGGGCAGCCCCTGTCCCGGGTTGTTGCTGATCGTCCACGGGTTGCCTGGCTCAACGAAGGACTCACCCTCGCGCCAGGTCGTGTCCTGCCTGTCGCTGAAGGCGTGGCGGTCCGCGGCGCCGAGCAGGTCCCGGCAGAAGCGGAAGACCTCGTGCGGCTCGACCTTGCCCAGGACGAAGATGCGAGTGTCGAGGGTCATCGCGCACCGCCGATCGGGTTGCCGGTGGCGCGGTGCTCGATCGCCTTCGCCAACTCGGCACGGACCCGGTCCAGCTCGGCCAGGAGCAGTGCCATGTCGATCAGCGTCTGCTTGATCAGCCGGTACTCGGAGAGCGGCCAGGACGCGAGTGCCGAGACATCCACAGCCTCGTCGCGGCGGTCGCGGATCTCCTGCTCGCGCTCCGGCGTCAGGCCGCTGGGGTTGGTGTCATCCGGGGTGGCGGGTACGGGGCGGGCGCTCATGACGCACCGCCCTCGGTGAGAGTCGGCACGGTCGCAACCCAGTACTGGGTCCACGAGAAGCGGCCACGGCCGCCACGGCGGCTCATCAGGCGCAGGCCGTTGTGGTGCTCGTCCCAGCGGTACTCGGCCGGGCTGCCGTACTGGGAGGCGCGCGTGATCGCCTCCACCTGGAGGACCTTGGGCGACGAAGCCACGGCGAGCGCGAACTCGCCGATCAGGAGGACGAACGAATCGGGGTGGGATGATGTGGACACGGTCCACGCTCCTGTTCTAAGCGTTCGGTGGGTTTGGATCGGAGGCCCCGGCTGCCGGTCTCGACACCGGCGGTTGGGGCCGCATGCCGCACTAGGCGGCGTTGCGCTCGGCGGGGAAGCCGGCGGCCTCCCACTCGAACCAGGCGCGGACGGCGTCGAGCTCGAACCGGCGGAAGCGGCCGATGTACTCGACGGGGAAGGCGTTCGGGTGGCCGGTCGGGTAACGCTCGATGCGGTTGTCGATGGTCCACTTACCGACGCCGAGCTTCTCCATGAGTTGCTTCTGGTTCAGAAGCTGGACAGTGGCGGTGCTGGGGGACACAGTGTTTCTCCATTCTCTCGTAGACGTAGATCACGAGACCTGGGTGGATGGGGGATCGGGGTGGTCGCCGAACAGTTCCTCGATGGGGGAGTCGAGGCCGGCGGCCATGAGCTCGGTAGTGCGGGTGCTGGCGGATTCCCGGCCGCTCGCACCGTCGGAGGCGTAGAACCCGATGAGCGCCTGCGAGAGGCCGCGGCCGTCGGGGTCGATCTCCTTGGTGCGTGCCGCGAGTCGGGGGATGGAGAGTCCGGCTCGCCTGATTGCGTCGCGGATCGGCTGTCCGCCGTTGCGTCGGTACATGCGCTCCCCTTGAGGCGTTCAGGTTCTGGCCGCTCGGGCTGTGGGGCGCTGTGCGGTATCTCTGTTCTACCGTAGACGTAGAACCCGGTCAAGCCCGGTCACGCCTGTTGTTGCCTGGAGGTCTTCGTGGCCCTGGGTGTATGTCCCGTTAGCGGTTCGTAACTGGTTTCGGTCACAGTTCTACGTTGCGCTTGCCTATGTAGAAGGCTGGCCACATGCTTCTACACGTGGCGAATGACAGCAGGCGTGAGCGCGAGTCCCTGTCCGCGCTCTTGGAGCGCGTGATCGACCAGCACGGCCTGACCCAGAAGGGTCTGGCCGATGTCTCTGGGGTGCCCCTCGCCACGCTGAACGCGTGGATCTCGGGGCGTAGGTCCCCCCGCAACTCGGCTGACTCCAAAGAGCAGCTGCGGTCCCTTGCCCAGCATCTCCCGGGGGTCACCGTCGCGCAACTGTTCGAATCAATCGGACAGCAAGTGCCTGGTGAGGTGTCGCCCGAAGCGGAAGCGCGAACGCTGGCGCTCTACCGCAACCTCTCCGGAGGCCGCCGGCGGGTTGTTGACCAGCTCGTCGAGACGCTCGCCTCGGAGGAGCGCACCACCTCCTGATCCGGTGAAAATCATGGGCATCTTGTACAACCTTCTGCCGTTACGGTTCTGTTACGGGTAGCTCTTGGTACGCATGGTGCTTCCGTCCGTGTGCGCGGCTACGCTCGGTTCTCCGCTGCCTCCACCCAGCGCGCCAACTGAATTGATACAGCTGTGCGTCACAGGGGGAAGCCATGTGCGTAGTCGTCGAACCGACACAAGACCACCGGACCTTCTGGTGCAGGCAGGAGGTTGCGATACACGTGCCCGACGACCTGAGCCGCGTTCAGATGCTGGTCGTCACACGGGGGATGCTCGAGGAGCTCGGCGCGGATCAGCCGGCAGAGTCCACAATGGAAGCGCGCTGTTTCTGCGGCAAGCCGCTCACGATATGGGACATGCCACAGGGGCGGACCGTCCCCCGGCAGCGCGTCCATGGAGTGAGGGAGGTGCATCGTGGCGCGTAAGGCCCTGAACAACCCCCGGCAGATCCGGGCGAAATCCTGTGGATGCTCGCTGTGTGTAGCCAAGTTCCGGCCGGATGAGAAGCCCACCCGCAAGGACTGCACCGGCAGCTGGCAGGCCCGCTACCGGGATCCGGGCGGGAAGCAGTGCCACCAGAACTTCGCCACCAAGAAGGAGGCGGAGAGTTTCCTCATCGAGGCCAAGTCCGCGATGGCGCGCGGCGCCTACCTGGATCCGGCGAAGTCTCAGATCACCCTGGCCAAGTGGCACGGCATGTGGTGGCCCAATCAGCGCGGCGCCCTCAACACACTCACCCGCGACGAGCGCATGTGGCGCCTGCACGTCGAGCCGGTGTTCGGTACCTGGCCTCTGGCGAGCATCTCGTGGCTGGACGTTGACCGCTGGGTGAAGAAGATCCATGGCCCACTGGCCGCCTCATCCATCCCGGCCGCGTTTCAGATCCTCGACCGCCTGCTGACAGCGGCAGTCCTCGATAAGCGGATTCTGACCAACCCGTGCGATTCGATCAAACTGCCGAAGGTGCGGAAGAAGCACCCGCAGGACCGCAAGCCGCCCACCTATGCGCAACTGGACCTTATTCGCGAACACCTGCCGGTCCATCATCACGCGCTGACGATCGTGGCGCAGGAGACCGGCCTCCGCTGGGGCGAGCTCGTCGGGCTGCGCAGGTGTCATGTCGATCTGGACGGTGCGCGGCTGCATGTTCACGAGGTCTTGGAGGATGCCCGAGGGCACCTCGGGCGCAAGGAGTACCCGAAGTCGGATGCCGGCCTGCGCACGGTGCCGCTGACGCCGCTGGCCGTGGAGACGCTGCGGGGGCACCTGGAGAAGTTCCCCGCGGCAGCCACGCGCTCGAAGGTCCAGGACGGGCTCTGCGCGAAAGAGCTGGTTTTCAAGGGTCCCCGCTCCGCGGTGATGCGGCAGGCGAACTTCCGCACGACGTGGGTGAAGGCGGTGGAGCGTGCCGGCGTCGCTCGTATTACTAAGGACGTGGTGACAGGGCGGAACGAGTACTGGCCGCAGTTCCACAAGATCCGGCACGCCTACGCCTCGCGGCTGCATGCGCTCGGGGTGCCGGAGGTGGTGGTGCAGGAGATCCTGGGCCACGAGCGGGGTGGCGAGGTAACGTGGATCTACACGCACGCGGCGGCCGACACGGCGGGCCAAGTGCTGGCGGCGCTGGTCGGTGAGGGTGTCCCACTGGGGGCAGAGTCCACCCGGAGTCCACATCCTCACCCTGTCGGGCCAGGTTCCACCGGGTTGGACCGGGTCGGAAATCCCAGGCGAGAAAGGGTCCTGACCCCCTGAAAAGGATAGACATACCGGCCCTTGATCCCTTCGAGCGACCACTTGCCGCGAGGCGAGCATGGCGGGTCGGTGCCGCTTTTTCTTCTTAGTGTTCACGGACATTCTCCGGAATACGTCTTCACAGGAGCGGGGGGGGGGGGGGACAAGGCACCGGGCCCCCCCCCCGGGG
>NZ_JBHXRM010000007.1:49465-233762 GCF_042716895.1 Streptomyces sp. NPDC058653
GGTTCCGATACACATCGCGCGCCGCCCCCGCTCCTGTTCTCCCGGCCCCACCCCCGTTACCGCCTACCAGCAGGTAGGTGCGACCATCGGAAAGTTCCGCCGGACCCCAGGGGCGCGGCGGTGCGGCAAGTGAAGCCAGGGAAAGCAGAGGAACACGGTCATGGCAACGGCGCCAAGCGTCTCGTACTCGATGACGGTCCGGCTGGAGGTACCCGCGAGCGGTACCGCGGTCTCCCAGCTGACCACGGCCGTGGAATCCTCCGGCGGCTCGGTGACCGGTCTGGACGTCACCGCGTCCGGCCACGAGAAGCTGCGGATCGACGTCACGATCGCCGCCAGCTCCACCAGCCACGCCGACGAGATCGTCGAGCAGCTGCGCGGCATCGAGGGCGTCACCCTCGGCAAGGTCTCCGACCGTACGTTCCTGATGCACCTCGGCGGCAAGATCGAGATGCAGTCCAAGCACCCCATCCGCAACCGTGACGATCTCTCCATGATCTACACCCCGGGTGTGGCACGGGTCTGCATGGCGATCGCCCAGAACCCCGAGGACGCCCGCCGGCTCACCATCAAGCGCAACTCCGTGGCGGTCGTCACCGACGGCTCCGCGGTGCTGGGCCTCGGCAACATCGGCCCGAAGGCCGCGCTGCCCGTCATGGAGGGCAAGGCCGCGCTCTTCAAGCGCTTCGCCGGCATCGACGCCTGGCCGCTCTGCCTGGACACCCAGGACACCGACGAGATCGTCGCCATCGTCAAGGCGATCGCGCCGGGCTTCGCCGGTATCAACCTTGAGGACATCTCCGCCCCCCGCTGCTTCGAGATCGAGGCACGGCTGCGCGAGGCCCTGGACATCCCGGTCTTCCACGACGACCAGCACGGCACGGCCATCGTGGTGCTCGCCGCGCTGACCAACGCGCTGCGCGTGGTCGGCAAGGGAATCGGTGACGTACGGGTCGTCATGTCGGGCGCCGGTGCCGCCGGTACAGCGATTCTGAAACTTCTTATCGCGGCCGGTGTCAAGCACACCGTCGTCGCCGACATCCACGGCGTGGTGCACGCGGGCCGCGCCGACCTGGTCTCCGCCGCCGCCGAGTCGCCCCTGCGCTGGATCGCCGACAACACCAACCCGGAGGGCGTCACGGGCACCCTCAAGGAGGCCGTCGTCGACGCCGACGTCTTCATCGGCGTGTCCGCCCCGAACGTCCTGAGCGGCGAGGACGTCGCGGCCATGGCCGACGGCGCGATCGTCTTCGCGCTGGCCAACCCGGACCCCGAGATCGACCCGGCAATCGCCCGCGAGACAGCGGCAGTTGTGGCCACCGGCCGCTCGGACTTCCCCAACCAGATCAACAACGTCCTGGTCTTCCCCGGTGTCTTCCGAGGCCTTCTCGACGCGCAGTCACGCACCGTCAACACGGACATGATGCTGGCCGCCGCGAGCGCCCTCGCGGACGTCGTCACGGGTGACGAACTCAACCCGAACTACATCGTTCCCTCGGTCTTCAACGACAAGGTCGCGGGCGCCGTCGCGGGTGCCGTACGCACTGCCGCCAAGGCCGCCGGGGTGGTTGTGACAGGCGCCACGTCCGTCTGACGCCCGGCGCGTCGCGATTCGCGGCACCGTGAACCCACCTCTAGGGTGACGGACCATGAGCCCGCTGCTCCAAGGGGGTTTCAGGGCCCGGATTGGCTTTCCCGCCGCTGGTGGGGGCAGGATGCTTTCTCAAGGACTATGTCCAGGGGATACCCCACTGGGGCGCGAAGACCTGAAGGACAGACCCGCTCAACGGGAATGTCAGAGGGTCCTGGCAGCATCGGCTTCGATCTCACGCCTCACACGCAAGAAGAACACGGGAGTAACAACATGAACCGCAGTGAGCTGGTGGCCGCCCTGGCCGACCGCGCCGAGGTGACTCGCAAGGATGCCGACGCCGTGCTGGCCGCCCTCGCCGAGACGGTCGGCGAGATCGTCGCCAAGGGCGACGAGAAGGTCACCATCCCCGGCTTCCTGACCTTCGAGCGCACCCACCGGGCCGCTCGCACCGCTCGTAACCCGCAGACCGGCGACCCGATCCAGATCCCGGCCGGTTACAGCGTGAAGGTCTCCGCGGGCTCCAAGCTCAAGGAAGCCGCCAAGGGCAAGTAACCCTCAGGCAGAGCACAAGGGCGGTCACCCCCTCGGGGTGACCGCCCTTGGCGTTGGGTACGGCGCGTCAGACGACGGAGCCGCCCGGGAGTTCGACCTTCGCGCCCAGCTCGACGAGCTTCTCCATGAAGTTCTCGTAGCCGCGGTTGATCAGGTCGATGCCGTGCACCCGCGAGGTGCCCTGCGCCGCCAGCGCCGCGATCAGGTACGAGAAGCCGCCCCGCAGATCGGGGATGACCAGATCGGCGCCCTGGAGCTTCGTGGGGCCCGACACGACCGCGGAGTGCAGGAAGTTGCGCTGGCCGAAGCGGCAGTCCGAGCCGCCCAGGCACTCCCGGTACAGCTGGATGTGCGCGCCCATCTGGTTCAGCGCGGAGGTGAAGCCGAGCCGCGACTCGTACACCGTCTCGTGGACGATGGACAGGCCCGCGGCCTGCGTCAGCGCCACCACCAGCGGCTGCTGCCAGTCCGTCTGGAAACCCGGGTGGACGTCGGTCTCCAGGGCGATCGCGTTGAGCGGACCGCCCGGGTGCCAGAAGCGGATGCCCTTGTCGTCGATCTCGAAGGCCCCGCCGACCTTGCGGAAGGTGTTCAGGAAGGTCATCATCGACCGCTGCTGGGCGCCGCGCACGTAGATGTTGCCCTCGGTCGCCAGCGCGGCGGACGCCCAGGACGCGGCCTCCAGCCGGTCCGGCAGGGCGCGGTGGTTGTAGCCGCCGAGCGTGTCGACACCGGTGATCCGGATGGTCCGGTCGGTGTCCATCGAGATGATGGCGCCCATCTTCTGGAGCACACAGATCAGGTCCTCGATCTCCGGCTCCACCGCGGCGTTCGACAACTCGGTGACGCCCTCGGCCAGAACGGCCGTCAGCAGCACCTGCTCCGTCGAGCCGACCGAGGGGTACGGCAGCCGGATCTTCGTGCCGCGCAGCCGCTGCGGGGCCTCCAGATACTGCCCGTCCGCGCGCTTCTCGATCGTCGCGCCGAACTGGCGCAGCACCTCGAAGTGGAAGTCGATGGGCCGGCCGCCGATGTCGCAGCCGCCGAGGCCCGGGATGAAGGCGTGCCCGAGGCGGTGCAGCAGCGGGCCGCAGAAGAGGATCGGGATACGCGACGAGCCCGCGTGGGCGTCGATGTCGGCGACGTTGGCGCTCTCGACGTGCGACGGGTCGAGGATCAGCTCGCCGGGCTCCTCACCGGGGCGCACCGTCACGCCGTGCAGCTGGAGCAGTCCCCTGACGACCCGTACGTCACGGATGTCGGGCACGTTGCGCAGTCTGCTCGGCCCGCTGCCGAGAAGGGCGGCGACCATGGCCTTCGGCACCAGGTTCTTCGCGCCTCGGACGCGGATCTCACCCTCCAGCGGGGTTCCGCCGTGGACAAGCATTACATCGTCTGTGCCGGTCATGAATCTCGCGTTCCGGTGTCGTCGGACGGGGGGCCAAAGCAAAAGAGTAAGGGGCTCGCACCCCCGTCCCGTAAGGCATCGGGCGTCCTGGACACGTGGAGTGCACGGCCGAACACTTTCCGTCCGCCGTCCCTAGCCCAGAGTCACCCTTCTCCCCGGGCCCACTCCGGTCACCGGCCCGGCGGGTCCTTGCGCTCCCCGTGCCGCCGTGCGCCTGAGCTGCGATCACGCACACTCTGTCGCGCGGGCCCCGTGGAAGGCGAATGTGCGGGATCATGTCTGGCATGACCGAGGTGTCCTCGCTCACAGGGCGGCTGCTCGTCGCGACTCCGGCCCTGGCGGATCCGAATTTCGACCGCGCGGTGGTGCTCCTGCTCGACCACGACGAGGAGGGGTCGCTCGGCGTGGTCCTCAACCGGCCCACCCCCGTGGACGTCGGGGACATCCTGGAGTCCTGGGGCGGGCTGGCCGGCGACCCCGGTGTCGTCTTCCAGGGCGGACCGGTCTCCCTCGACTCGGCGCTCGGCCTCGCGGTCATCCCCGGCGACGAAGGCCCGCTGGGCTGGCGCCGGGTGCACGGCGCGATCGGCCTGGTCGATCTGGAGACCCCGCCCGAGCTGCTCGCGCGGGCGCTGGGCTCGCTGCGGATCTTCGCCGGTTACGCGGGCTGGGGGCCCGGCCAGCTGGAGGAGGAGCTGGGCGAAGGCGCCTGGTACGTGGTCGAGTCGGAGCCCGGCGACGTGTCGTCGCCGCGCCCGGAGAGCCTGTGGCGCGCGGTGCTGCGCAGACAGCGCAGCGAACTGGCCATGGTGGCCACCTACCCGGACGACCCCTCGCTCAACTGACGGACGGCCCGCGCCCATCCGCGCCGCCTCGCCAGGACCCGTCGGATTCCGGACAGCCCGAGCCGGTCAACGGCCCGGACCCCGAGGGCGTTGTCCGGATCCGGACGCGGACGCGGGAGCCGGCCGCCGAGGGGCGGACCGTCCCCGTCTCCTCCTCTCCGCCGAGGGGCTCAAACTCCTTAACGCCGCCCTCCACTTGGTGGAACCTGTCGGCCTTCGTGGTCCGGCCCGTCGGAGTCGGCGCGCCCTCTGCGGCTCGGTGATCAGCGGCGATTACGGCCACTTCGGCGCCGGGCCCGAGTCCGACGCGGTCGGCCACGGCTTCGCCGGTACCTCCGTCGCACCGCTGCTCGCGGTGGGCCCGCCCACCGTCTTCGCCACCTTCCCGGCGGCCCGGACGGCGAGGGGCGAGCGCAGGAACGCCTCGCTCGGCGGCCCGGGCGCGCTCCGCGCCACCGTCGGGCGCGCCGTCCACCCGACGCTGCTCTGTCTGATTTCCGCCGGTGACACGGTGCTGCCGCGCAGCACCGTCGCGCTCCTCGGCAGCCCCGTCCCGCCGTTCTTCGTCGTCTCGGACAGCCTGGCGAAGCTGCCGGGTGTCGGCGCGGCCGTCTGTTGGAGGGCTCCCGGCACCGCGTCGGCGCGATGCGTGAGCGGCCGGCTGCGGAGTGCTCGGACCCGGAGCCTTCAGGATGGCGCGGGCGTGGGTACCCTTGACGGTTATGAGCACTCTTGAGCCCGAGCGCGGGGCAGGTACGGGCACCCTCGTGGAGCCGACACCCAAGGTGTCGCACGGCGACGGCGACCACGAGCGCTTCGCCCACTACGTCCAGAAGGACAAGATCATGGCGAGTGCCCTCGACGGCACTCCGGTGGTCGCACTGTGCGGAAAGGTCTGGGTGCCGGGGCGCGACCCCAAGAAGTACCCGGTCTGTCCGATGTGCAAGGAGATCTACGAGTCCATGGGCCCTGGCGGGGACAAGGACAAGGGCGGCAAGGACAAGAGCGGCAAGGGCAAGAGCTAGAACACGCTCCGGGGCCCGTCTTCGGTCGAAGGCACGCCCCGGCCCTCTCGTTCTTCGTCAAGCGCCGGACGGCTCCGGGGCGCGCACTTGCGCGCCCCGGAGCCGTTCGCGTCGGCGGGCCCGCAAACGGGTAGGTCTGGCGGATGTGCGGACGGGCGGGGCACGGACCGGCGGGGCGCGGGCATGTGCCGGCGCACGCCCGCGTGTGCCTGATCACCGAATGGTTGAGACCACTTGTCCGTTCGTCAGGGCCGGGCCTAGTGTCCACGTGCACGCTCCAACGACCCATTGACTCCGGCATATGCCAGCCGAACGAGGACTGAGGACTGACGTGATGGACCTGATCCCGGCGCCTGTCAATGTCGAGGGCCCACAGAGCGGTGGCTTCGTCCCCGACTCGGCCACCACCCTCTGGGCGGCGCCCGGGACCGAGACCACCGAGCGCTGGCTGCGCGCCACCCTCGGGGCGGCGCTGGGGCTGCCGCTGGCCCCCGGCCCCGCGGGCGGCAGCAACGCGGTCTCGCTGCGCATCGACGAGTCGATGGCCCCGGAGGCGTACCGGCTGGACATCACCGCTGAGTGGGGCGCCGAGATACACGGGGGCAGCGCGGCCGGAGTCTTCTGGGGCGCCCAGACGCTCCGTCAGCTCCTCGGCCCCAAGGCCTTCCGCCGCGCGCCGCTGTCCCCCGGCGTACGGCAGGAGATCCCCCGTCAGGTCATCGAGGACGAGCCGCGCTTCGGCTGGCGCGGCGTCATGCTCGACGTGTCGCGCCACTTCATGCCCAAGGACGGCGTCCTGCGCTTCCTGGACCTGATGGCCGCGCACAAGCTCAACGTCTTCCACTTCCATCTCACCGACGACCAGGGCTGGCGCGTCCAGATCAAGCGGCACCCGAAGCTGACCGAGGTCGGCGCGTGGCGGTCGCGGACCAAGTACGGTCACCGGTTCTCGGACCTGTGGGACGAGAAGCCGCACGGCGGTTTCTACACCCAGGACGACATCCGCGAGATCGTCGCGTACGCCGCCGAGCGGCACATCTCCGTCGTCCCCGAGATCGACATCCCCGGGCACTCGCAGGCCGCCATCGCCGCCTACCCGGAGCTCGGCAACACCGATGTCGTCGACACCTCGGCGCTGGAGGTCTGGGACACCTGGGGCGTCAACCCCAACGTGCTGGCCCCCGGCGACCACACCCTGCGCTTCTTCGAAGGCGTCTTCGAGGAGTTGCTGGACCTCTTCCCCGCCGCCACCTCGCCGTTCATCCACATCGGCGGCGACGAGTGCCCCAAGGACCAGTGGAAGCGCTCACCCGCCGCCCAGGAGCGGATCCGGGAGCTGGGCCTGGCCGACGAGGACGAGCTCCAGTCCTGGTTCATCCGGCACTTCGACGGCTGGCTCTCCGCGCGCGGGCGGCGTCTCATCGGCTGGGACGAGATCCTGGAGGGCGGGCTGGCGCCCGGCGCCGCCGTCTCCTCCTGGCGGGGTTACGCGGGCGGCATCGCGGCGGCCAAGGCCGGCCACGACGTCGTCATGTGCCCCGAGCAGCAGGTGTATCTGGACCACCGTCAGGCGGCGGGCGGCGACGAGCCGATGCCCATCGGATACGTCCGCACCCTCCAGGACGTCTACCGGTTCGAGCCCGTACCGCCGGAGCTCACCGGCGACGACGCGGCCCATGTCCTCGGCACCCAGGCCAATGTGTGGACCGAGGTGATGCAGGACCGCTCCCGCGTCGACTACCAGCTCTTCCCCCGGCTCTGCGCCTTCGCCGAGGTCGCCTGGTCGGCGCTGCCCGCGTCCGAGGACCGGGACTTCGCGGATTTCGAACGGCGAATGACCGCGCACTACAAGCGCCTTGACGCCCTCGGGGTCGATTACCGGCCGCCGGGCGGCCCGTTGCCCTGGCAGAAGCGTCCCGGACCCGACGGGGACTCCGCCGTTCTCGGTCGTCCGATCGAGGGAGCGCCCCCGAACGTGTGACCCCTTCCGGCACCCTCTCCATGCGAATAAGTCGCCCATGGAGTGGTGAATGCTGGCATTCCGCATGTGTCGGCGAAGAGGTGCGAAAACGGATCTTCCCCTCGTTCAGGGGCGGATGCGCGCTTCATGGACCCCCGGACCGGTAGGCCCGGAAGATGTGCCAGAGTTGCCTAGTCCGGCCTGTGAGCACGTACGGTACGGCCAACACAGACGGACGGCCGGGACACCGGGAAGGGGCAGCTGGGTTGACCACGCACGCACCGCAGACGGCGCAGTCCGTGACGCTGCCGGCCTCGCTCGACGAGGCCGTGGCGGCGCTGAGCGCCATGCCTGCCGCCGTGCCCGTCGCGGGTGGAACCGATCTGATGGCCGCTGTCAACAAGGGCCTTCTCAGGCCGGCCGGCCTGGTCGGCCTCGGCCGGATCAGCGAACTGCGCGGCTGGCACTACCAGGACGGACACGCCCTGCTGGGCACCGGACTCACCCACGCGCGGATGGGCCGGCCCGACTTCGCCGCGCTCATCCCCGCGCTGGCCGCGTCCTCGCGCGCCGCCGGGCCGCCCCAGATCCGTAACGCGGGCACGCTCGGCGGGAACATCGCCACGGCGGCGCCCACCGGCGACTCACTGCCCGTGCTCGCGGCCCTGGAGGCGGACCTCGTCGTCGCGGGCCCCGGCGGCACGCGCCGCGAGATCCCCGTCACGCATCTGCTGGCGGGCCGCGAGATGCTGGCGCCCGCCGAACTCATCGGTTTCGTACGGGTCCCGCTGCTGCACGCCCCCCAGGTCTACCTCAAGGCGACCGGCCGCACCGGCCCCGGCCGGGCCACCGCGTCCGTCGCCGTCGTGCTCGACCCGGCGCGCCGAGGCGTGCGCTGCGCGGTCGGCGCCATCGCGCCGATGCCGCTGCGCCCGCTGGAGGCCGAGCGCTGGATCGCCTCGCTGATCGACTGGGACGCGGACCGCGGGCTGGCGCCCGAGGCGCTGACGGCCTTCGGGGAGTACGTGGCCGCGGCCTGCATCCCCGACCCGGCACCGGCGGCGGACGGGAGCGAGCCGCCCGCCCTGCCGCCCGCCGTGCTGCACCTGAGGCGTACCGTCGCCACTCTGGCTCGACGAGCACTGGGGAGGGCGCTGCCGTGACCACCGACGAGAACGAGAACTCCGGGACTCCGGAGGGGCGTCGACAGGACCCCTCGCACGGGCACCCCGGCGGGCGCGGCTCCTGGCAGCCGATCCCGCAGGGCGGCGAGTACGACGCCGAGGCGACCGCCTTCGTCCAACTGCCGCCCGAGGACCGGGCGGCCGCGCCGCTGGCGGCGCGCGGGCACGGCTACGTGCCACCGGCGATCGACCAGCGGGGGCATGACGGCGGCGTCGCGCCCGTAGGGCCGTCCGCGGCCGGGCAGTGGGCACCGGGGACACCGCAGGCACAGCCCGATCCGTACGGCTACGGGGCCGGGCAGGGACATCAGGCGGCGTACGGCGCGGACCGGGCCGCGGGGCCCGGCGCGCCGCACGAGCCGGGGGCGACCGGGCAGTGGTCCTTCGCCGACCCGGACGAGGCCGCCGGTCCGCGTACCGACCCGGGCCCGCCCGCCCCGGCGGGAGCCACCGGCCAGTGGGTGATCCCGGTCATCGGGGAGGAGCTTCCCGACGAATCGGGCGAGTTCACCACCTCGATGCCCACCACCTCGCAGTGGTCGGGCGGCGCGCCGCCCGCCACCCTTCCGGGTGGCGCGCGCGCTCCCTGGGCGCCGGAACCGGAACCGGTCGCGGAGCCCGTCGCGGAACAGCCGCCCGAGGCCGCCGTGGACGTACCGGCAGCGGCGCCGCCCGCCCACGGGACGGACGGCGACCCCGACCCGGCCGCACCGGCCGAAGGCACCGTCGCGGACGCCGGGGGGGAAGCGGAAGCGGAACTCGCCCCCGCGGCCGGCCCCGAGGACGAGCCCGCCGCCCCGGAGCCCGAGCCGGCCCCCGAGCCCGCCCCCCTCACCAGCAGCAACGACAGCGCCGAACACCCCGCCAACTCCTACGTCCTGCGCGTCAACGGCGGCGACCGCCCCGTCACCGACGCCTGGATCGGCGAGTCGCTGCTCTACGTGCTGCGCGAGCGCCTCGGCCTCGCCGGCGCCAAGGACGGCTGCTCGCAGGGCGAGTGCGGAGCCTGCAACGTCCAGGTCGACGGCCGGCTCGTCGCCTCCTGCCTCGTCCCGGCGGCCACGGCCGCCGGCTCCGAGGTCCGTACGGTCGAGGGTCTGGCCTCTGACGGCGAACCGTCCGACGTCCAGCGCGCGCTGGCCAACTGCGGCGCCGTGCAGTGCGGCTTCTGCATCCCCGGCATGGCGATGACCGTCCACGACCTCCTCGAAGGCAACCACGACCCCAGCGAGCTGGAGACCCGCCAGGCGCTGTGCGGCAACCTCTGCCGCTGCTCCGGATACCGGGGCGTGCTCGACGCCGTCGGCGAGGTCGTCGCCGAACGCGCGGCGAGCGCCGAGGCCGCCGCCGACGAGGCCCGCATTCCGCACCAGGCACCGCCGGGCGCCGGCGGCGCCCACCCCGCACCTCTCGACCCGCACGACGGAGGCATGGCGTGAGCAACGACGCGGCCACCGAGACCCAGGCACTCGACGGCCCCCGGCAGGAGCCGCCCGCGCTGGGTCTCGGCGCCTCACTCCCACCGGCCGACGCCCGCGCCAAGACCGAGGGCACGTTCCCGTACGCCGCCGACCTCTGGGCCGAAGGCCTGCTCTGGGCGGCGCTCCTGCGCTCGCCGCACCCGCACGCGCGCATCCTGTCGATCGACACGGCCGCCGCCGCCGAGATGCCCGGTGTACGGGCCGTGGTGACCCATCTCGACGTCCTCGGCGACCCCTCCTACGGACGGCTCGTCGCCGACCGTCCCGTCTTCGCCTCCGACGTCGTACGCCACCACGGCGAGGCCATCGCCGCCGTCGCGGCCGACCACCCCGACACCGCCCGACTCGCCGCCGCCGCCATCGCCGTCGAGTACGAGGTCCTCGACCCGGTCACCGATCCGGAGAAGGCCTTCGAGGCCGAGCCGCTGCACCCCGACGGCAATCTCATCCGCCACATCCCGCTGCGCTACGGCGACCCCGACCTCATGGGCGAGGTGGTCGTCGAGGGCCTCTACCGCATCGGCCGCCAGGACCCCGCCCCCATCGGCGCGGAGGCCGGGCTCGCCGTACCGCGTCCCGACGGCGGCGTGGAGATCTACACCGGCTCCACCGACCCGCACACCGACCGCGACCTGGCCGCCGCCTGCTTCGGCCTCGAACCCGACCAGGTGAAGGTCGTCGTCACCGGTGTCCCCGGCGCCACCGGCGACCGCGAGGACCCCGGCTTCCAGATCCCGCTCGGCCTCCTCGCGCTCCAGACCGGCTGCCCGGTGAAACTGGCCGCCACCCGCGAGGAGTCCTTCCTCGGCCACGCCCACCGGCACCCGACGCTGCTGCGCTACCGCCACCACGCCGACGGCGAGGGCAGACTCGTCAAGGTCGAGGCGCAGATCCTGCTCGACGCGGGCGCGTACGCGGACGCCTCGTCCGAGTCCCTCGCGGCGGCCGTCGCCTTCGCCTGCGGGCCCTACATCGTCCCGCACGCCTTCATCGAGGGCTGGGCCGTACGCACCAACAACCCGCCCTCCGGCCATGTCAGGGGCGAGGGCGCGATGCAGGTCTGCGCCGCGTACGAGGGCCAGATGGACAAACTGGCGGCCAAGCTCGGCATCGACCCGGCCGAACTGCGCCTGCGCAACGCGCTGGCGACCGGCGACATCCTGCCCACCGGGCAGACCGTGACCTGCCCGGCGCCCGTCGCCGAACTGCTGCGCGCCGTCCGCGACTTCCCCCTCCCCGCGCTCCCCAAGGACATCCCCGAGTCGTCCTGGCTGCTGCCGGGCGGCCCCGAGGGTGCGGGCGAGCCCGGCGCCGTACGCCGCGGTGTCGGCTACGCGCTCGGCATGGTCCACATGCTCGGTGCCGAGGGCGCCGACGAGGTCTCCACCGCCACGGTCAAGGTCCACGACGGCGTCGCCACGGTCATCTGCGCGGCCGTCGAGACCGGCCAGGGCTTCTCCACCCTCGCCCGCCAGATCGTCCAGGAGACGCTCGGCATCGAAGAGGTGCACGTCGCCTCCGTCGACACCGACCAGCCCCCGGCGGGCCCCGCCACGCACGGCCGCCACACCTGGGTCTCCGGCGGCGCGGTCGAGCGGGCGGCGAAGATGGTCCGTACACAGCTCCTCCAGCCGCTGGCGCACCAGTTCGGCATGTCGACGGAGCTGCTCCAGATCACCGACGGCAAGATCACCTCCTACGACGGGGTGCTGTCGACCACCGTCACCGAGGCGATGGACGGCAAGGAGCTGTGGGCCACCGCCCAGTGCCGCCCGCACCCCACCGAGCCGCTGGACGAGAGCGGTCAGGGCGACGCGTTCGTCGGGCTCGCGTTCTGCGCGATCCGCGCGGTCGTGGACGTCGACATCGAACTCGGCTCGATCCGTGTGGTGGAGATGGCCGTCGCGCAGGACGTCGGCCGGGTCCTCAACCCGGCGCAGCTCGCAACCCGTATCGAGGCGGGCGTCACCCAGGGCATCGGCACGGCCCTCACCGAGAACCTCCGTACGACCCGCGGACTGGTACGCCGTCCCGACCTCACCGGCTACGCGCTGCCGACGTCCCTGGACGCGGCGGAGATCCGCATCGTCAAACTGGTCGAGGAGCGCGACGTGGTGGCCCCCTTCGGGGCGAAGCCCGCGAGCGCGGTGCCGGTCGTGACGTCCCCGGCGGCGGTCGCGGCGGCGGTACGGGCGGCGACGGGGCGGCCGGTCAACAGGCTGCCGATCAGACCGCAGTCGGCGGTGGTGACGGCGGGCGGGTGAGCCGCGCCCGCCGGGCCCGCCGCGCCTGTCGCGAGAAGGCCGGCGGGGACGGGAAGGACGTCGTAAGAGGCCGTGGCGGGAATCGAACCCACGTAACTCGATTTGCAGTCGAGCCCCTGAACCACTCGGGCACACGGCCGTGCGTACCGGTGGTTCGACCGTAGGCGCGGCGGCGCGCGGCCCTCAAGAGCGCGGCGGACCCCGCAACGCGACTGCCATACGCCGTTCATCGACGGGCTCCGGGCGCGGCCGGGGAGTACGACCAAGGGACGAGGCCCGCCGGGACCAGCGACAGGGCCCATCCCGTTCGACGCCCCTTACCCTGTGCCCATGACCGCCCTGGAACCCAACGACGCCGAGATCGCCGCCGAAGCCGCGCCGGGACCCGGCCCCCTCGACACCGGCCGGGACGGCATCCTCGGCAGGACCCACCGGGCGCTCAGCGTCGGCATCGTCTGCGTCGTCCTGCTGATCGCCTTCGAGGCGACGGCGGTCGGTACGGCGATGCCGGTCGCCGCGCGCGAGCTGCGGGGCGTCTCGCTGTACGCCTTCGCCTTCTCCGCGTACTTCACCACCAGCCTCTTCGCGATGGTGCTCTCCGGGCAGTGGGCGGACCGCAGCGGCCCGCTCAGGCCGCTCGTCACCGGGATCAGCGCCTTCGCGGCCGGACTGCTGCTCTCCGGCACCGCCGGCGCGATGTGGCTGTTCATCGTCGGCCGGGCGGTCCAGGGGCTCGGCGGCGGGCTGGTGATCGTCGCGCTGTACGTGGTGGTCAGCCGCGCCTACCCGGAGCGGCTGCGGCCCGCGATCATGGCCGCGTTCGCGGCGAGCTGGGTGGTGCCCTCGGTCGTCGGCCCGCTCGCGTCCGGGACGGTCACCGAACACCTCGGCTGGCGCTGGGTGTTCGTCGGCATCCCGGTGCTGGTGGTGCTGCCCCTGGCCACCGCGCTGCCCGCGATACGCAAGATGGCGAGCGGGCCCGCCGACCCCTCGGAGCCCGTACCGGCCTTCGACCGGCCCCGGATCCGGCTGGCGCTGGCGATCTCGCTGGGCGCGGGGCTGCTCCAGTACGCGGGCCAGGACCTCACCTGGTGGTCGCTGCTGCCCGGCGCGGCCGGCGCCGCCCTGATCGTGCCCGCCGTCCTCGGCCTGCTGCCGCCCGGCACCTACCGCGCCGCGCACGGCATGCCCTCGGTCGTCCTGCTGCGTGGCATCGCGGCGGGCTCCTTCGTCGCGGCGGAGAGCTTCGTCCCGCTGATGCTCGTCACCCAGCGGGGCCTGTCCCCGACGCTGGCGGGCCTCTCCCTGGCCGTCGGCGGGGCGACCTGGGCACTCGGCTCGTACATCCAGTCCCGCCCCCGCATGGAGCCGCACCGCGAACGGCTGCTCATGGGCGGCATGGTCCTGGTCGCCACGGCCATCGCCGCCGCGCCGAGCGTCCTGATCGAATCGGTCCCGGTCTGGATCGTGGGCGTCGCCTGGGCGGTCGGCTGCCTCGGCATGGGCGCGGTGATCGCGTCCACGAGCGTGCTGCTGCTGAAGCTCTCGCCCCCCGAGGAGGCGGGCACCAACTCGGCCGCGCTCCAGATCTCCGACGGCCTCTCGAACGTCCTGCTGCTGTCGGCGGGCGGCGCGGCGTTCGCGGCCCTGGGAGGCGGCGCGGTGGGCACCCACACCCTCTCCCCGACGGCCGCCTCCCACCCGACGGCCTTCGCGGCGGTCTTCCTCCCGATGGCGTCGGTGGCACTGGCGGGTGTCTGGGTGGCGGCGCGGGTCCGGGCGCGATGAGTGGTACCGCTCCGGCTCGTACGGTGCTGCCGGCACCTCCGGTGTGACCCGGGTCGCACCTGCCGCGCCCCGGCTCTTTCGTACGAGGATCACGCCGGGCCGCCGGTAGGGTGGCCCGGTTGTCGTATCCGAGACCGTTGTCGGTCGTCCAGCCCGTAGGGGGTGTTCCGCCGGGCTCGCCGGGTCCGGTCGGCACGACACCTCCTGTCCCCGAGCGTCCGCGAAGCGGAGACCGTGACTACTACCGCCTCCCACCACCTCTCACCCGCCTTCCCCGGGCGTGCCCCCTGGGGTACCGCCAACAAGCTGCGTGCCTGGCAGGAGAAGGCGCTGGAGCGCTATCTCCAGGAGCAGCCGCGCGACTTCCTCGCCGTCGCGACACCCGGCGCCGGGAAGACCACCTTCGCGCTGACCCTGGCGTCCTGGCTGCTGCACCACCACGTCGTGCAGCAGATCACCGTCGTCGCGCCGACCGAGCATCTGAAGAAGCAGTGGGCGGACGCGGCGGCGCGGATAGGGATCAGGCTCGACCCGGAGTACAGCGCGGGACCGCTGAGCAAGGAGTACCAGGGCGTCGCCGTGACGTACGCGGGCGTCGGCGTACGCCCCATGCTCCACCGCAACCGCTGCGAGCAGCGCAAGACGCTCGTCATCCTCGACGAGATCCACCACGCCGGTGACTCCAAGTCCTGGGGCGAGGCGTGTCTTGAGGCCTTCGAACCGGCCGCCAGGCGCCTCGCGCTGACCGGCACGCCGTTCAGGTCGGACACGAACCCGATCCCCTTCGTCGCGTACGAGGAGGGCGACGACGGCATCCGCCGCTCCTCCGCCGACTACACCTACGGCTACGGCAACGCGCTCGGCGACGGCGTCGTGCGCCCCGTCATCTTCCTCAGCTACAGCGGCAACATGCGCTGGCGCACCAAGGCCGGTGACGAGGTCGAGGCCAGGCTCGGCGAGCCGATGACCAAGGACGCGATCTCGCAGGCGTGGCGCACCGCGCTCGACCCGCGCGGCGACTGGATGCCCAACGTGCTGCGCGCCGCCGACCAGCGGCTGACCGAGGTGCGGAAGTCCATCCCGGACGCCGGCGGTCTGGTCATCGCCACCGACCAGGACCAGGCCCGCGCGTACGCCAAGCTCATCCGTGAGATCACGGGGGCGAAGGCGACCGTCGTACTCTCCGACGAGGCCGCCGCCTCGCAGCGTATCGACGACTTCAGCGCGAGCGACGAGCGCTGGATGGTCGCCGTCCGCATGGTGTCGGAGGGCGTCGACGTGCCGCGCCTCGCCGTCGGCGTGTACGCGACCACCATCTCCACGCCCCTGTTCTTCGCCCAGGCCGTCGGCCGTTTCGTCCGCTCCCGGCGGCGCGGCGAGACCGCGTCCGTCTTCCTGCCCACCATCCCCGGCCTCCTCGGCTTCGCCAACGAGATGGAGCTGGAGCGGGACCACGTCCTCGACAAGCCCAAGAAGGAGGGTGAGGAGGACCCGTACGCCGAGTCCGAGAAGGAGATGGCGGAGGCCGAGCGCGAACTCGACGAGGACACCGGCGAGCAGGACATGCTGCCCTTCGAGGCGCTGGAGTCCGACGCGGTCTTCGACCGGGTGCTCTACGACGGCGCCGAGTTCGGCATGCAGGCCCACCCCGGCAGCGAGGAGGAGCAGGACTACCTCGGTATCCCCGGCCTCCTCGAACCCGACCAGGTGCAGATGCTGCTCCAGAAGCGCCAGGCCCGGCAGATAGCGCACAGCCGCAAGAAGCCCGACGCCGAGGCGGATCTGCTGGAGCTGCCGGCCGACCGGCGCCCCGTCGTCTCCCACAAGGAACTGCTGGAGCTGCGCAAGCAGCTCAACACGATGGTCGGCGCGTACGTCCACCAGAGCGGCAAACCGCACGGAGTCATCCACACCGAGCTGCGCCGCGTCTGCGGCGGGCCTCCCAGCGCGGAGGCCACCGGAGGCCAACTCCGCGAGCGGATCAAGAAAGTCCAGGAGTGGGCGACCCGGATGCGCTGAGCGCGAAGGGTAATTTCCAGCCTCTTCCGACGCCCTCCGCGGTGTCCGAAGAGGCTTTTCTACGCGCGTCCATTCCTGGGAAATCATGCGAATGGTCAGAGCGATTCCCTTTTCTACGCGTGTTCCGACGCGAAGGGGGAGCAACTGCCCTTCCATGACCGGATTCTGGACGAGGTCTTCCGCTGAGCGGTACGGATCGCTAATGTCCCGTCATTACATACGCGCCGTGGCAATGTCGCCGCGGAGCGCAGCCGGTGCGCCATGGCCTGCCGGCGGCCTCTCTTTTCGTGTGTCGCCGATGGGACCGGTGCCGCGGGCTCTTCGAGAGTGCCGTCGTCACTCACTCCGAAACTCCGAAGGAGAGGGCGTCGTGACCGCGGAGACCTCCCAGACGCTCGACCGGGGACTGCGCGTCCTCAAACTGCTCGCCGACACCGACCACGGGCTGACCGTCACCGAGTTGTCCAACAAACTCGGGGTCAACCGCACCGTCGTCTACAGACTTCTCGCCACCCTGGAACAGCACGCGCTGGTCCGCCGCGATCTGGGCGGACGCGCCAGAGTGGGTCTCGGGGTGCTGCGCCTGGGCCGCCAGGTGCACCCGCTCGTACGCGAGGCGGCGCTGCCCGCCCTGCGCGCGCTCGCCGAGGACATCGGCGCCACCGCGCACCTCACCCTCGTCGACGGCGCCGAGGCGCTGGCCGTCGCCGTCGTCGAACCGACCTGGACGGACTACCACGTCGCCTACCGCGCCGGCTTCCGCCACCCGCTGGACCGGGGCGCCGCCGGCAAGGCCATCCTGGCCGCCCGGCAGGGCTCGTACACCGAGGCGCGGTGCACGCTCACCCACGGTGAGCTGGAGGCGGGCGCGAGCGGCGCCGCCGCCGCGCTCGTCGGGGTCACCGGGATCGAGGGCAGCGTGGGTGTGGTGATGCTCGCCGACTCCGTGCCGGAGCGGGTCGGCCCGAGAGTGGTCGACGCGGCGCGCGAGGTGGCCGACGCGCTGCGCTGAGACGGGCGGAGCCCGCCCCGGGGCGGGCTCTGGACCGGGCCCATGGCCCGGCCGATAGATTGACGCCGTGCTCTCTCGTCTCGCCGGTCTCTCGCGCCCCCGCTCCCTCGCCCTCTCGGCGGTCCCCGTCGTCGCGCTGCTCGCCGTCGTCGGGGTCGCCCCGCTGCCGTACGCGGTGGCCCAGCCGGGTCTGACCGCGAACGTTCTCGGCGACTACCGGGGCGAGCCCGTCATCTCGATCAAGGGCACGCAGACCCGTGAGCCGGAGGGCCAGCTGCGGATGACGACCATCCTGGCGACCGGACCCTCCGCCGACGTCGACTTCGGCGACGTGCTCGACGGCTGGCTCCGGTCCGACCGCGCCGTGCTGCCGCGCAACTCCGTCTACCCGGCCGGCCAGTCCGACAAGGAGATCGAGAGGCACAACACCGAGGAGATGGTGAAGTCGCAGAACGTCGCCGTCGACGCGGCCCTCGCCCAGCTCGGCCGGAAGCCGGACTCCGTCGACGTCACCCTCCACCTCGCCGATGTCGGCGGCCCCAGCGCGGGCCTCCTCTTCGCGCTCGGCATCGTGGACATGCTCGACGGCGACGGCTCGGGCGGCGACCTCACCGGCGGCCGCGCGATCGCCGGCACCGGCACGATCAGCGCCGACGGGAAAGTGGGAGCGGTGGGCGGTGTCTCCCTCAAGACCCAGGCGGCGGGCCGCGACGGCGCGACGGTCTTCCTGGTCCCGGAGGCGGAATGCGCCGACGCCCGGTCCGAACTCCCGGCCGGCATGCGGCTGATCCCGGTCAGGACGCTGAAGGACGCGGTGTCGTCCCTGCGGGCGCTGGCACAGGACCGCAAGGTCCCGAACTGCTGACGTCCTCGGCCTCCGCCGGGCCCGGGGCGTCCAGGCCGCGCCAGGCCGGGAGCAGGGCCGGGCTCAGCGTGGCCAGGAGGTAGACCCCGCCCATCAGCAGCAGGGCGGCCGACAGGCCCGTGGTCTCGACCAGGAGGCCGGCCGTCAGGGCGCCCAGCGGCATCGTCAGCTCGCAGCCCGCGGTCATCGCGCCCGCGACCCGGCTGCGGAGCCCGTCCGGGACGCGTTCGTACGTCACCGTCGTCAGGATCGGGTTGATCATCCCGCCCGCCAGCCCCGCACCGGCCATGACCACCGCGAGTGCCGTCGTCGAGTCGGTCAGACCGGCCACCGCGAAGCGCGGCGCGCCCGCGCGCCCGGCGCTGCCGGTGGTCTGGAGGACGAACCAGGGGATGCCGATCAGGCTCAGGGTCCGGCCCATGGCGGATATGGCGTTGGCGGTCAGGACGGCGGTGAGGGGCCGGCGGCGCCTCGCCGCGGCGTTCATACGGGGCGGACGCGGGCCCGCGTCGGGTGCTCGACCAGGCGCAGGCCCAGCTCGACCAGGAGCCAGCCCAGCCGGGGGCGGAGGCGCCGGGCGTGGGGGCGGGGGTGGTGGGCGGTCGCCTCGGCCCGGAGCGCGGTCGCGCGTATGGAGTGGAGCTGGAGGTGTACATCGGAAAATGGCATGACAAATCGACCCTTCACGCGTCGGGAGTGGTGGGAGGGGCGGAGTCGGATCAGTCGGTCGGCGGGTTGAGCCTCTTCTGGGGGAAGGCGTGCAGATGGAGCCGGATCTGGGCGACGTCCTCGTCCGGCCCGGCCGGCTCGCGTTCCTGGTAGCCGTTGATCAGGTCGTGGATCCGGCCCTCCAGTTCGACCAGCGTCTCGGGGGTCAGCCGCAGCGTGAAGTCGCTGAGGTCGGCCTTCGCCGCCCAGACGTCCGGCCAGTCGTGCATGGTGCCCAGCCAGGTGCTCAGCTCCTGGCCGTGGATGGAGGCGACCTCGTGCATGAAGGTGTTCAGCGCCCCGCGTACCTCGGGGTTGGGGTCGCGGTGGAGCGCGTCGTCGATCATGACGCCCTTGTCCGCCGCCTTCCACCAGCGTTCCCGGCCCTTTCCGCGCCCGGGGTCGTCGGCGACGAATCCATGGTCGGCGAGCTGCCGCAGGTGGTAGCTGGTGGCGCCGCTCGACTCGCCCAGCCGTTCGGCGAGCTGGGACGCGGTCGCCGGGCCGTGGTGGCGCAGGGCGATCAGCAGCCGCATCCGCAGGGGGTGGGCGAGGCCCCGCAGTGAGCGCGGGTCGAGCGTGCGGACGTCCTGTACGGACACCTCGGGGGCGCTGGACACCTCGGGCTCGCCGGGGGCATCGGAGTTCTCGGGCATGGGCTCAGCGTAGACATGCAAAGAAGTAGTTGCAAGGGTTTCTTTGCAACTACTTCTTTGCATGTCCGGCAGGCCGCGCGACCTCCGGATCAGCCCTCCTTGATGAAGCCCTCCTCGATCAGCCAGTCCTTCGCCACCTCGTGCGGATCCTGGCCGTCCACGTCCACCTTCGCGTTCAGCTCCTGCGCGATCCTGGTGTTCAGCCGCTCGCTCAGCGGATCGAGCAGCCCGGCGATCTCCGGGTACTTCTCGTACGTCGCACGGTGGATCACCGGCGCCGCGTTGTAGTTCGGGAAGAAGTGCCTGTCGTCGGCGACCGTGTCCAGATTCATCGCCTTGATCCGGCCGTCCGTCGTGAACACTTCTCCCACCAGGCAGGAGTTGGACTTGGACGCCTGGGTGTAGATGATCCCGGCGTCCATCTTCTTCACGCCCGCGGCCGGGATCTTCATCCCGTACGCCTTCACCATGCCGGGCAGTCCGTCGTCCCGCGCCGCGAACTCGTTCTCCACGCAGATGGTGACCGCCCCCGGCTGCTTCTTCGACAGCTCGGCGACGTCCGACATCGTCTTCAGCTTGTACTTCGCGTTGTTCTTCTTGCTGATCCCCAACGAGTAGGTGTTGTTGAGCGTGGACGGCGCCAGCCAGCTGACGTCGTGCGAGCGGTCCGCGTCCCGTACGGCTGTCCACTGGCCGCGCGAGTCGACGATCGGCTTCTCGTTGCCGAGGTAGGTGATCCAGGCCGTGCCCGTGTACTCGTACATCGCGTCCGCGTCGCCCTTGACGATCGCCTCGCGCGCGCTGATCGAGCCCGGCAGATTCGTCCGGTCCAGGACCTCCGCGCCCGCCGCCTTGAAGATCAGGCCGATCATCTGGCCGAGGATGATGTTCTCGCTGAAGTTCTTCGACGTCACCGTCAGCGAGGCGCCCTTGAGGGGTTCGCCCTGGCCGACCGAGCCCGGGGAGACGTCGTCCACCATCGGGGAGCCGCTCTTGAGACCGCACCCGCCGAGCGTCGTGGCGCTCAGCAGCAGCGCCACCGCGCCCGTCACGAGGGTGCGGGGAAGGGGTCGTACGTGTCGCATCAGCGCTCCTCCAGTCCGCGCGGGGTGAGGACCACTTCGACCAGCGAGGCCAGCCAGTCGATCAGCAGCGCCAGCGTCACCGTGAGCACCGAGCCCAGGATCAGGACCGGCATGCGCTGCGTCTGGATGCCCGAGGTGATCAGGTCGCCGAGCCCGCCGCCACCGCCGAAGGTGGCCAGTGTCGCCGTGCCCACGTTGAGCACCAGCGCCGTCCGTACGCCCGCCAGGATCAGCGGTACGGCCAGCGGGAGTTCGACCTTGGTCAGTGTCGCGAGCGGTGACATCCCGATGCCGCGCGACGCCTCCACCAGCTGTGGATCGATGGCCTTGAGGCCCGCCACGGTGTTGGCGAGCACCGGCAGCACCGCGTAGACGACCATGCCGATGATCGCCGTCGACGGGCCGATGCCCAGCCAGATCACCAGCAGCGCCAGCAGCCCGAGTGCCGGGGTCGCCTGGCCGATGTTGGCCAGCGCGGTCACCGCCGGCGCGGCCTTGGACAGCCCGCGCCGGGTCAGCGCGATGCCCAGCGGGATCGCGATGACCAGCACCCAGAAGGTGGAGACCGCGGTCAGTTCGACGTGCTGGCGCAGCCGCAGCTGGACGTTTCCGTTGGCGATCGAGTTCCGGGCGATCGAGTCGAGCGGGACGTTCGTGATCCAGGCGAAGGTCGCCAGCAGGACGACGGCGACCACGGCGGGCACGGTGAGCAGTCTGCCCCGCGTTATTCGGCTCTTGGGGGCCGCGGGCGCCGGGGCCGGTTCCGACTCCTCGTCCCGGAAGGCGTGCCCCTTGACGTCGTACTCGCCCGGCGGGCGTTGTTTGCGCACCTGAGAGGTCATGCGCCCGCACCGCCCTCCAGCTCCTGGGCGCCGCGCCGGCGGCGCTGCTCCGCCAGCTCGTGCTGGTGCTCGAAGGCGGTGAGCCGGTCCGCCTCCAGCATCTCCTGGACGGAGGTCATCAGCGTCTCCATGTCGACGACACCGATGTACTCGCCGCGCCTGCCGGTCACCGCGACCCGGCCGCCGCTCTCGGTGAGGACCGCCTCCAGCGCGTCGTGCAGGGTCGCGTCCCTGGTCACGGTGTGGTGCACCAGCTGGCCGGCGTTGGCGAGCGACCCCTTGGCGCGGGACAGGTCGCCGCGGCGCAGCCACTTGTACGGGCGGTTCTTCCGGTCCAGCATCAGCAGCTCGTTGTGCGGGCCGCTGCTCAGTTTGTTGAAGATCGACTGGAGCGGGTCCTCGACCGTCACCGCCGGGAAGTCGGCGATCTCCACCTCCCGTACGCGCGTGAGGTTCAGCCGCTTCAGCGCCGCCCCCGCGCCCACGAAGCCGGACACGAAGTCGTCGGCCGGGTTGGTGAGGATCGCCTCGGGGGTGTCGAACTGCGCTATGTGCGAGCGCTCCCGCAGGATCGCGATCCGGTCGCCGAGCTTGATCGCCTCGTCGAAGTCGTGCGTGACGAACACGATCGTCTTGTGCAACTCGTGCTGGAGACGGATCAGTTCGTCCTGGAGATGGTCGCGTGTGATCGGGTCGACGGCGCCGAACGGCTCGTCCATCAGCAGCACCGGCGGGTCGGCGGCGAGGGCCCGCGCCACGCCCACACGCTGCTGCTGGCCGCCGGAGAGCTGGCGCGGATAACGGCCGTGGAACTCGCGCGGATCGAGCCCGACCAGGTCGAGCATCTCCTCGACGCGGTCCTTCACCCTCGACTTCGACCAGCCGACCATCTTCGGTACGAGCGCGATGTTCTCGCCGACCGTCATGTGCGGGAAGAGCCCGGACGACTGGATCGCGTAACCGATCTGCCGGCGCAGCTTCACCGGGTCCATGTCGGTGACGTCCTCGTCGCCGATCCTGATCCGCCCGGACGAGGGCTCGATCAGCCGGTTGATCATCTTGAGGGTCGTCGACTTCCCGCAGCCGGACGGGCCGACGAGGATGACGGTCTCACCGGCCTTGATCTCCATCGACACGTTCTCGACGGCCGGGTTGGGACTGCCCGGGTAGCGCTTGGTGAGGCCGTCGAGCTGGATGGTGGCACCGCTCGTGGGGGCGGCGGCGCCGTTGGTGGCGTTCGTGGGCACGACGACGGCCGTGGTGCCGCCGCCCGTCGCGTCCCCGGCGGCGGACGACGCGTCGTCCCTGGCTCCGGCCGGTGTCGGGCCGGTGGTCTCGTCAGCGGTCTCAGACACGGATCCCCCTCGGGATGGTGAGTCGGCCGAGCAGGACATACGCGGCGTCGAAGAGCAGGGCGAGAACGACGATGCCGATCGTTCCGGCGAGTACCTGGTTGATCGCGTTGGCGCTGCCCAGCGAGGCGATACCGCGGAAGATCTCGTTGCCGAGGCCGGGCCCCGAGGCGTACGCGGCGATGGCGGCGATGCCCATCAGCATCTGGGTGGAGACCCGGATACCGGTGAGGATCGGCGGCCAGGCGAGCGGCAGCTCGACCTTGAGCAGCCGGGCGGTACGCGACATACCGATGCCCTTGGCGGCGTCGACCAGGTCCGGGTCCACGCCGCGCAGTCCGACGACGGCGTTCCGGACGATGGGCAGCAGCCCGTACAGGGTCAGGACGATCACCGTGGGAGCGACGCCGAGACCGACCAGCGGGATGAGCAGACCGATGGCCGCCAGCGAGGGGATCGTCAGGACGGCGGCGGTGGAGAGGACCGCGAGATTGCCGCCCCAGGGGCTGCGATAGGTCAGTACGCCGATGACGACACCGAGGACGGTGGCGATCACCATGCACTGGAAGACGGCGCTGGCGTGCTGGAACGAGTCGGTGAGCAACTGCTGGTGGCGGTTGGCCAGATAGTCCCAGAAGTCCACGGCGCTCCTCTCTGGTGGGTCGGAGTCGGTCAGTCGGCCACCCGGTCGGGTGGCCGGTCTCCGTCGGTGTCCTGGGCGGCCTGTTCCACCAGGGGGATGATCCGCAGCGGAACGGGGTTCTCCATGACGATCGCCGTGGAGGCCCGCTGGATACCGGCAAAACCGACAACCCGGTCGATCACCCGTTGGAGATCGGCGTTCGAACGAGCGACGAGTCGGCAGAGCATATCCCCGGTTCCGGTGGTGGTATGCAGTTCGAGGACCTCTGGAACGCCGCTCAAATGGGCCCTCACATCCGATCCCTGACCTTGTTTGATCTCCAGGGTTGCGAACGCCGTTACTGGGTAGCCGAGAGCGGCGGGATCGACGTCCGGACCGAAGCCGCGGATCACTCCGTTGGCCTGAAGTCGGTCCAGCCGCGCCTGTACGGTCCCGCGCGCGACCCCCAGCCGGCGCGACGCCTCCAGCACCCCGATGCGCGGTTCCCGTGCCAGCAGGGCGATGAGCCTGCCGTCGAGCCCGTCGATGGCCATGGCGCCTCCTGAGGCGATTCGTGGGTGGTCATCCTGTGCAGATGGTCCGGTCATCCTCGCCCCCGGCTGTACAGACTGCCCAGCGAATGCGCGAACTGTTGCGCACCTTGCGGAACGGCGAGACGCTGCCGTCATGGCAGATACCTCGGTGAACCTCGACACAGCCCCGTCCACCGCGCGCGACGCCGACCCCTTCCCGGTCAGGGGAATGGACGCCGTCGTCTTCGCCGTCGGCAACGCCAAGCAGGCGGCCCACTACTACTCGACGGCCTTCGGCATGAAGCTGGTCGCCTACTCGGGCCCCGAGAACGGGAGCCGCGAGACCGCGAGCTACGTGCTCACGAACGGCTCGGCCCGCTTCGTCCTCACCTCCGTCGTCAAGGCGTCCACCGAGTGGGGGCGCTTCCTCGTCGACCACGTCGCCGAGCACGGCGACGGTGTGGTCGACCTCGCCATCGAGGTGCCGGACGCGCGCGCCGCGTACGCCTACGCCACCGCGAACGGCGCGACCGGCCTCCAGGAGCCGTACGAGCTCAAGGACGAGAACGGCACCGTCGTACTCGCGGCCATCGCCACCTACGGCAGCACCCGTCACACCCTGGTCGAGCGGACCGGGTACGACGGCCCGTACCTGCCGGGCTTCGCCCCGGCCACCCCGATCGTCGCGGCCCCCGAGAAGCGGACCTTCCAGGCCGTCGACCACTGCGTGGGCAACGTCGAACTCGGCCGGATGAACGAGTGGGTGGCCTTCTACAACAAGGTCATGGGCTTCACGAACATGAAGGAGTTCGTGGGCGACGACATCGCCACCGAGTACTCCGCCCTCATGTCGAAGGTGGTGGCCGACGGCACCCTGAAGGTGAAGTTCCCGATCAACGAGCCGGCGGTCGCGAAGAAGAAGTCGCAGATCGACGAGTACCTGGAGTTCTACGGCGGCGCGGGTGTCCAGCACATCGCGCTCGCGACGAACGACATCGTCGGCTCCGTACGCACGATGCGCGCGGCCGGTGTCCAGTTCCTCGACACCCCCGACTCGTACTACGACACCCTCGGCGAGTGGGCCGGCGAGACCCGGGTGCCCGTGGAGACCCTGCGCGAGCTGAAGATCCTCGTGGACCGCGACGAGGACGGCTATCTGCTCCAGATCTTCACCAAGCCGGTCCAGGACCGGCCGACGGTCTTCTTCGAGATGATCGAGCGCCACGGCTCGATGGGCTTCGGCAAGGGCAACTTCAAGGCCCTGTTCGAGGCGATCGAGCGGGAGCAGGAGAGGCGCGGCAACCTCTGACGCCTCGTCCGGGCGCCGCACACGGAGGGGCCCCGGGACGACCGTTCCGGGCCCCGGACCGGTCCGAGGGCGGCCGGCCGCCGACTTCAGCGTCCGGCCGGCCGCCCCCGCGGAACCGGCTACTCCTTCCTGAGCCGCTCCTCGTCGCTCAGCCCGGCGGCGGCCGGGTCGAGCACACGGGAGAGGAAGGACTTCGTACGGGCGTGGCTCGGGGCGCCGATCACCTGGGACGGCGGGCCCTCCTCCACGATGACCCCGCCGTCCATGAAGACGACCCGGTCGGCGACCTCCCTGGCGAAGCTCATCTCGTGCGTGACGACGAGCATTGTCATCCCCTCGTCGGCGAGCGAGCGCATCACCGCGAGGACGTCACCGACCAGTTCGGGGTCGAGCGCGGACGTCGGCTCGTCGAACAGCATCAGCTGCGGGTCCATCGCCAACGCCCGTGCGATCGCGACCCGTTGCTGCTGACCGCCGGACAACTGGGCCGGGTACGACGACTCCTTGTCGGTCAGCCCGACCCGCGCCAGCCGCTCGCGGGCGACCCGCGCCGCCTCCTCCTTGCCGCGTCCCAGCACCCGCCGCTGGGGGAGCGTCAGATTCTGGAGCGCGGTCAGATGCGGGAAGAGGTTGAACGACTGGAAGACCATCCCGATGCCGCGGCGCACCTTGTCGATGTCCACGTCCGGGTCGGTGACCTCGGCGCCGGCCACCAGGATCGTGCCCGACGTCGGCTCCTCCAGCCGGTTCACACAGCGCAGCAGTGTCGACTTGCCCGAGCCCGACGGGCCGATGACACAGACCACCTCGCCGCGCGCGACCGTGAAGTCTATGCCGGCGAGGACCTCCAGCGTGCCGAACGACTTGTGCAGCGCGCGTACTTCGATCGCGGGCGCGTCCCCGGTCACTCCCGCGTCCCCGGTCACTCCCGCGTCCCCGGCCGCCTCCGCGCCGCCCGGGGCCGAGGGCTTCTCCACCGGTTCTGTCACCGTTCTCACCTCGCCTTTGCCGTGCGCGCTTCGAGCCGGCGGACCAGATGGCCCAGCGGCAGGGTGATGACCAGATAGCAGAGCCCGGCGATGAGGATCGGTGTGAGGCTGCGGTTCTGGTTGAGGGCGTCCCGGCCGAACTTGGCCAGCTCGTACTGCGACAGGGACAGACCCAGCAGATAGACCAGCGACGAGTCCTTCGTCAGCAGGATCAACTCGTTGGTCAGCGGCGGCAGTACGATCCGCAGGGCCTGCGGGATGACGATCGAGACCATCGCCCGGCCCTGCGACATACCGAGCGAACGCGCTGCCTCCGTCTGCCCCTTGGGCACGGCCTGGATACCGGCCCGGATCGTCTCCGCCATGTAGGCGGCGCCGACCAGACCGAGGGCCAGCATCACCGTCACGTACTGGTTGATCGCCACCTGGAAGGCGAGCGGCACACCGAACCCGAGGGCGATGAAGACCAGCAGCGCCGGAATGCCCCGGAAGAACTCGATGTAGACGATGGCCAGCCAGCGGTACGGCGGCACCTGCGACAGCCGCATCAGCGCGAGCAGCAGCCCGAGGGCCAGCCCGAACCCGAAGCCGAGCAGGGTGTAGACGACGGTGTTGACCAGCGCGGTCGTGATGATGTCGGGGAACTGCTCCTTGGCGACCTCGACATCGAAGAACGCCCGCTGGATCTCCCCCCAGTCGGCGGCCTGGGCGATGGCGAGCACCACCACGGCCAGGACGGCGTACTGAACGCTCCTGATGACGCGGGTGCGTTGTCGGCGGGTCATGGACATCGGTGGTGGTTCCTCAATTCTTGGGAGCGGCGGGGAACCACTTCTTGTATATGGCGTCGTAACGGCCGTCGGACCGGGCCGCCTCGATCACCTTGTTGATCTCCTCGCGCAGGGCGTCGTTCCCGGTACGCACCCCGACACCGTACTTCTCGCCGGTCTCGAACTCGGTCGTGACCTCGGTGTCCGGGTTCTCGCGCACGTACTCGAAGAGCACGCCGTTGTCGTTGACGGCGGCGTCGACCTGACCGGTCTTCACGGCGGTGAGCAGCAGCGCCAGGTCCTCGAACTGGACCGTCTCCACGCCCTTGCCGTTCTTCTTCGCGTACTCCTCACCGGTCGTTCCCTGCTGGACGCCCAGCTTCTTGCCCTTCAGGCTCTCCAGCGAGTCGAAGCCGGAGCCCTTCTTGGTGACCAGCGCCTGGGTGGCCTCGAAGTAGGGCGCGGAGAAGTCCAGGTTCTCCTCACGTACGGGCGTGATCGTCATGCCGGCGGCGGCGACGTCACACTTGCGGGCGTTGAGGTCCTCACCCGTCTGGATGCCCTCGAAAGGCGTGTCGACGATCTCCTGGGTGACATCGAGCTCCTTGGCGACCAGATCCACCAGGTCCACGTCGAAGCCGACGATCTTGTTGTCCTGGCGGGACTGGAAGGGCTCGTACGGGAGATGGGTGCAGGTCGTGAGCTTTCCGGACTTCACCAGCTCCACCTTCGAGCCGTCGGACCCGGTGGACTCGGTGCTCGTGCATCCCGTCAGGACGACAAGGGCTGCTGCGGTGGCTACTACGGGCGACACGAACGCGGTGCGCGGGGACAAGACGCCTCCAAGCGGGGTACGGACGACAGCCCACAGGGTGTGTGAGTTGCGCAGATCTTGCCACCGGAGGTGCCGGATGTCTCCTCACCAGCGGTGGAGTTGATCAGGTCGTCATATGACGGCGACACGCGGGCGGGTGGTGAGCCGGCCGCGACCGGGGGGCCGGTCGGCGTTCGCGGTCCGCCGTCGTCCGTCGCGCACGGGGCGGGGCCGGCCGGCCGGTGGGGCCCTCGGCTACGCGATCGGGGTCGTCTGCGTGCAGTTGGTCCACTCCACCCACTCCCGCGCGCCGCCGTTCTTCGGTCCCTTGGCGTACATGGGGTCGCCGGTGATCGTCTGGTTCTTCTCCTCGTGCGTGATGTCGATGCCGAAGAGCTTGAAGCCGAGCGACACCTGACCGGCCGCGACGCCGAACCCGATGCCGAGCGAGGCGTTCCACCAGTCGGTGTTGGCGTTGTAGTCCAGCCGGGAGAGCTTGCCCTTGTCGTGCAGGAGGCGCTCCAGCGGCCCCGCGTCGCTGCCCGGTGCCTCCGCCGCCTCCGAGGGGGTCGGCAGGGCGTCACTGGCGGGGAAGTCGCCCCGGCCGCGCAGCCAGTCCTCCACCAGCTTGCTGTCGCCGTCGTTGTCCAGCACGACCTCGGCGGACTCGGTGTGGATCTTGGAGTTGATGGTGCCGCCACCGCCGCCGACATCGATGGTGACCGGCGTGCCGGGGATGTTCGCTCCGCCCCCGGCCTGCACCCCGGCGCCCCCGCCGTTCTCCTGGCTGGTGGTGATGACCAGCTTCTCCGGGCGGTGCTCCTTGCCGTCCTTCTCCTCCTGGTCGAACGTCTTCGCGTCGTACGTGACGGCCACCTGCTGCATCCGGGTGGCCTTGCCCTGCGCGAGCTCCCCGCCCTTGGCGTCGACGCTGAAGGTGTAGATGAAGGTGATCTTGCCCGCGTCCGGGCCGGTGTTGGCGCGCATCACCACGACGTCCTCGGTCATGGTGCCGGTCCCGAACTCACCCGATATGTTGCCGAGATCGGTCGGCTTGCCGTCCTTGTCCTTGCCGCCCTTGCCCTTGGTGAAGGACTTGCCGAAGCTCACCCCGCCCGCGACCTCGGTACTGGTCTTGGTGATGTCGACGTCCGGCGCCAGCTCCGGTTCGAGGTCGGGCTTCTTGGAGGCCGCGTCCGACTGGCAGGCTCCCATCGCGGCACCGGGGTTGTAGCCGCTCTGGTAGCGGCAGCCGTCGTTCTGCGCCAGGTACGAGGCGAACTTCCGCGCGTCGTTGAGGTTGAGTTCCAGATCCTTCTGCGGGTCGCCGGTCTTGTTGCCGTTGAAGAGCCACTGGCCGCCGCTGCCGCTGCCCTTCATATAACTGCCGCTCAGCGAGGCGCTGCCGCCCCAGTCCTTCAGACCGGGTATCCCGGCGGAGATGCTGGCGGTCGCACCGATGCCGCCCTCGCCCACGCGCTCCAGGGTGACCGTGCCGTCCGACCACTGCTGGAGCTTGACCTGCTCCGAGCCGCTGATCTTGATGAAGAGGATCTGGACGACGACCGTGTCCTTCGTCTGATCCTGCGAGAGCAGGCACTTGGCGGGCTGGAAGGGGTCGCCCGTCGGACCGTCGGGTATGTCGCCGCCCCCACCGCCCCCACCGCCGCCGTCCCCGCCCCCGTCCCCGGAGTCGCAACCGTCCCCGCCGTCCCCGGCGTTGACGATCCGGCACACCGCGTCCTGAAGCCCCACGGCCGTATCGGTGGGAACGGTCAGTGCCACGATCGCGCCGATGATCGCCGCGACGACACCTATCAGCGCGACGTACTCGACACCGCCCTGGCCTCTCTCCCGCCGGCGTCGCGACCTCAGTACCGACCTCGTGCCGCTCATCCGGACTCCTCACCCACGCCGTCACCCGAACCGTTCACTCACCATTTCCCTGAGTGGCGAGGAGGTTAAGGACAGGGGTGGGCCCAGGAGCAGGGCCTCAGGGCCCACTCACGGGCCCAGCTCGGGACGGCGGTCAGTTTCGGGCCGCGGATGGGGTCGCTACGGGCACGCTGGGCGTGGATACGGGCGTGGAACGGGTCCGAGACGTAGCCGCTGCCGTCGGCTCCGACGGCCCCGACGGTGCCACCGACCGCGCGGGCGACGCGGACGGCGCCGCCGAAGGCGCCGTGCTCCCCGACGGAGCACCGGACGGCGGAGTCAGCGGCGTGCTCTCCCCGTCGCCGTACATGTCCTTCGGCCCGCCGTCGGGCAACTCGCCCAGCTTCCGCAGCGCCTCACGCGCCCTCGGCGCCCCCAGCGGGGAGAAGTGGGGATTCGTCCGCAGCGCCTCGTCCAGATGGCGGCGCGCCGGGCCGTCCATCCCCAGCGCGCGTTCGATCTCACCCCGGTGGTACGCGAAGAGCGCGCTCCGCATCCCCTGCTCCGTCGCCCTCTTCGCGTACGGCAGCGCCTTCTTCGTCTCACCCGCCCGGTACAGCGCCCACCCCAGCGTGTCGGAGACCTGCATGCTGCGGTGGCCGCGCCGCCACTGCGACTCCAGCCGCTCCACCGCCGACCGGGGACTGCCGTGGTCGGCCTCGAAACGGGCCAGCGTCAGCTCCTCGTCGACCCCGTCGGCCTGCGCCCGCGCCGTACGGTCCCGCAGCAGCTCGTACTGGCTCCGCGCGTCCCCGTCCAGCCCCAGCGAGTCGAACAACTCGCCCAGCTCCAGGGCGTATTCGGGCATCGGGCGCTCCGCGAGCGCCGCCTGGTAGTCCTGGCCCGCCTCCTCCGCCCTGTCCAGCGCCACGAGGGCGCGCGCCCGGCCCGCCAGCGACGGATGGTGGTCCGGCGCGGCCTTCAGCGCCCCGTCGTAGTACCGCAGCGCCTCCGCCGGCTCGCCCCGCTCCCAGGCGAGAGCGCCGAGGGCGTTGAGCGCGCCGGCCTTCTCGGCGGGTGTGGCCGCCTTGCCCGCAGCCTCGTCCGCCTTCGCCGCCGCGTCCTCGCGCCAGCCCCGGTCGCGGTAGACCTGCGACGAGACGGACAGCACGCGTGCGCCGGAGCGCAGCGACCGCAGCTTCTCCAGGGCCCTGCCCGCCGCCGGGTAGTCGCCGAGCCCGTTGTACGCCTCGATCAGGACCGGGTACGTCGCCCAGCGCGAGGGGGCCGCCTTCCGTACCGCCTCGCCCCACTTCCGGGCCGCCGCGTAGTCGTGCCGCGCGTTCGCCAGCGACGCCAGACCCGCGACCGCCGCCGGGTTGCGCCGCTCGCCGGGGGTGACGGCGAGCGAGCGGCGCAGCGCCCGCTCGGCCTTCGGGTAGTACGCCGTGTCGGCCCGCAGCCCGCCGCGCTCCACGTACGCCGCGCCCAGCACGGCCCAGGAGCCGGCGTCCCTCGGGTTCTTCCGCAGCCAGGCCTCCCGGTCCCTGATGAGCGCCGCCACGTCCGGCAGCGAGGCGGGCCCGCCCGCGCCGACGGCGGCCCGGGCCCGTGCCTCGGGGCCGGGCGGTGGCGGCTTCTCGTCCCCGTCCGGTACGAGCACCAGGACGCCCGCGACGAGTACCGCCCCCACACCCACCGCCAGAGCGGCCTTCCGGATGTGCCTCATGTGCAGCGTGTTCCAGGTGCGTTTGGCGTCCATGTGATTACTGTGCGTCAATACGAAGACCACACCCGTCCTTGTGGTTGTGGATCGCAGACGGGTTCACACCGATGGCCCCGGAGTGCCACGCTGGGATCATGGATGACCTCGTCGCGGCCGCGTCCCCCGCCTCCCCAGCCACCGTCGCCACGGACAGCCTCCTCGCCGAGCTGCGAGCCGGTCTGCCCGCCGAAGCCCTGATCACCGACCCCGACATCACGGCCTCCTACGCGAACGACATGGCGAGCTTCTGCGAGGCGGGCTCCCCGGCGGTCGTCGTGCTGCCGCGCACCGTCGAGCAGGTCCAGCACGTGATGCGCACCGCCACCGCCCTGCGCGTCCCCGTGGTGCCGCAGGGCGCCCGTACGGGACTGTCGGGCGCCGCCAACGCCTCGGACGGCTGCATCGTGCTGTCCCTCGTCAAGATGGACCGCATCCTGGAGATCAGCCCCGTCGACCGGATCGCGGTCGTCGAGCCCGGGGTCGTCAACGCGGTGCTCTCCCGCGCGGTCGGCGAACACGGTCTCTACTACCCGCCGGACCCCTCCAGCTGGGAGACCTGCACCATCGGCGGCAACATCGGCACCGCGTCCGGGGGCCTGTGCTGCGTGAAGTACGGCGTCACCGCCGAGTACGTCCTCGGCCTGGACGTCGTCCTCGCCGACGGCCGCCTCCTGACCACCGGCCGCCGCACCGCCAAGGGCGTCGCCGGATACGACCTCACCCGGCTGTTCGTCGGCTCGGAGGGCAGCCTCGGCGTCGTCGTCAAGGCCGTCCTCGCGCTCAAGCCGGCCCCGCCCCGGCAACTGGTCCTCGCTGCGGAGTTCTCCTCCGCCTCCGCCGCCTGCGACGCCATCTGCCGGATCATGGAACGCGGCCACACACCGTCCCTGCTGGAACTGATGGACCGCACCACCGTCCGGGCCGTCAACTCCCTGGCCGGCATGGGCCTGCCCGAGACCACCGAGGCGCTCCTGCTCTGCGCCTTCGACACCGCCGACCCGGCGGCCGACCTCGCCGCCGTCGGCGAACTCTGCACGGCCGCGGGCGCCACCGAGGTCGTCCCCGCCGACGACGCCGCCGAGTCCGAGATGCTGCTCCAGGCACGGCGGCTGGCGCTCGTCGCGCTGGAGGCGGTGAAGGGCACCACGATGATCGACGACGTCTGCGTCCCGCGCTCCCGGCTCGCCGAGGTCCTCGAAGGCATCGACCGCATCGCCGTCAAGTACGACCTCACGATCGGCGTCTGCGCCCACGCGGGTGACGGCAACACCCACCCCACCGTCTGCTTCGACGCCTCGGACCCCGACGAGTCCCGGCGCGCCCGCGAGTCGTTCGACGAGATCATGGCCCTCGGCCTGGAACTGGGCGGCACCATCACCGGCGAGCACGGCGTCGGCGTCCTGAAGAAGGAGTGGCTCTCGCGCGAACTGGGCCCGGTCGGCATGGAGTTGCAGCGCGGCATCAAGAAGACCTTCGACCCGCTGGACCTGCTGAACCCCGGAAAGCTCTTCTGACCTCAGCACTCACCCTCCGCCGACTCGTCGGACGGCCACGGGTTCCGCAGCCAGGGATCGTCGGCCGGCATCGGGGCGAGCAGCCGCGTCAGCCCGGCGTCGATCCCCAGCCGGTCCGCCTCCGTGCCCGGCGGCACGAGCCGCAACGTCCGCTCCAGCCACGCCGAGACGGCCGCCGAAGGAGCCTCCAGGAGCGCGTCGCCGTCGGGGGAGCTGAGCGCCACGCACAGGACGGTGCGGCCGTCGACCTTCGTGGGCCAGACCCGTACGTCACCGTGCCCGCACGGCCGGAACACCCCTTCGACCAGAAGTTCGCGTGCGAACGTCCAGTTGACCGGCGTGTCCGAAGAGATGTGAAAGGTGATGTGCACCGCGTACGGGTCGTCCGTGCGATACGTCAGCCTGGCGGGGACAGGGATGCTGCGCTCGGGCGAGAGCACCAGATCGAGCTCCAGCTCGCGTTCCACCACGGTGTGCATGTCAGGGCTTCCTTCCTCGTACGACGCCCGGGAGTGGGCCGTACCGGTTGAGAGCGCCGACTCCCGCCGTCATTACGCGACTTCGGGCAAGAACTTGCTCCCGCGACCTACCGTGACTCTTTCGTGACCGAATCGAGGTCCAAACCGCTGGATGGACCCTGGGCCAGCCGGTGGTCTGATAGATGTGGACCCTTGAATTGAGCCCATCGAAGAGATACGGGACCACGGTGATGAGCGCCCCGACCTCGGCCACCGGAGACGGCAGCCCTTCCCCCGGCTACTACCCGGACCCTTCCATTCCCGGATACGTCCGGTACTGGAACGGCGGCTCCTGGGTACCCGGCACCAGCCGGCCGGCGCCGCAGGCGGGCGAGGCCATGCCGGAGCCCCCGCCGGGAGTGGCCCCCGCGCCCTCCGCCCGGCGGACCCCGGCCCCGTCGACCCCCGCGGTCGAGGAGACGGGGCCGATGTTCTTCGACGAGGACCCGGCCGACGAGCCCCGTCAGGAACCGGCCTCCGTCTGGCAGGCGGACACCCGGCGCCAGACCGGCTTCGGCGGCGAGCGCGACGCCCGGGTCTCCTGGGGCGAAGGCCCGGGGGACCCGCGCGGGCGGCCCGGCGAGACGGGCACCCAGGGCCCGCAGGGAGCACCGGAACCGGAAGACGCCAGGGACCCCCGGTTCGCCAGGGACGTGCGCGACCCCCGGGTACCCGGCCAGGCCACGGAACCCCCGGTCGACCCCACGGGTGGCGCACTGCCCGGCGTACGGTCCCTGGGACCCGACCCCGGCGCGGGCCAGGACGACGAGGACTCACCGCGCAACGAGGGCACGGTCGCGATCCGCCTCCCGCGCCCCGGACGCGGCGGCCGGGCCGCCCGTACCGGCGAGTCCGCCACGCCCGCGCCCCGGAGCGGCGACGCGCCCACGGACGGCCCCGACGTCCGCCCGGTCGGCGGCGCCCCGGACGGCCGGCAGGCCACCGGCCGTACCGGCCAGACCGAGGGCACCATGGCGCTGCGCGCCCTGCGGCCCCGCTCGTCCGGCCCGGCGGGCGCCCCGCCGGCCCCGCCCCAACCCGGGCCCCACGCGCCCCAACCCCACGCTCCCCAGCCCCAGACGCCTCACCAGTCCCAAAGCCCGCAGCAGCCGGACATGCTCGCTTCCCGGTCGATGCAGCCCCCGGCCCACCCGGTCGCCCCCGGCCCCGGCCCCGGCTCGTCCTCCTGGGCGCAGCAGGTGCACCAGCTCGCGCAGTCGTCCGGCGGGCCGTCCGCCGGGGCCGACCCCGTGGCGGGCCCGCCGGTCGTGCCGTGGAAGCCGCCCGTCGACGACCCGTTCCTGCGGGCCGCGCAGGCCCAGGCGGCGGCCCGCCCCGCCGCCCTCGGCAGACGGTTCGTCGCCCGGCTGATCGACACCGTCGTCCTCCTCGGGGTCGTCGGGGCCCTCTCCGTACCTCTCGTCTCCAAGGCGCTCGCCCATATCGACGACAAGGTCGAGGCGGCGAAGCAGACCGGCGAGACCGTCACCGTCTGGCTGATCGACGGCACGACGGCCGGCTACTTCGGCGGGGTGCTCGCCGCGCTGCTGGTCATCGGCGTCCTGTACGAGGCGCTGCCCACCGCCAAGTGGGGCCGCACGCTCGGCAAGAAGCTGTGCGGTGTCGAGGTGCGGGACATCGGGTCCTTCGAGTCCCCGTCCTTCGGCTCGGCCCTGCGCCGCTGGCTCGTGTACGGGCTGCTCGGCGTGCTCGTCATCGGCATCGTCAACGTCGCGTGGTGCTTCTTCGACCGCCCGTGGCGGCAGTGCTGGCACGACAAGATCGCGCGCACCTTCGTCGCGGGGTGAGTGGGGGGCGGGGCGCCCCGCGCGGGATGACGCCGGGTCACCCGCGGGCGGAGGCTCCTCCGAACGGCGGTTGATCCGTTGCGGGCCTCCACGCGGCGCGGTGCACTGCCCCCATGAGCAACGATCAGCCGCCGCCCGGTGAGCCGCCCGAGGACGACCCGTTCCGCAAGCAGCCGCCGCCCGGCTCCACGCCGCCCGGCGGCGGTCCCCCTCCGGGTGGCGGTACGCCGCCGAGGTACGGGGAGCCGTACGGCGGGGCCAACCCGCCACCGGCGGGTGACCCGTACGGCGGATCCGCTCCTCCTCCGGCGGGTGATCCGTTCGGGGGAGGCGATCCACTGCGCGGGATGCCGCCGCTCGCGGCCGTGAGCAGGCGCGTCCTGGCGCGTATCGTCGACTGGATCATCGTCGCGATCCCGCTCGCGATCATCGCCATTCCGTTCAGCGTCTACCGGCACTGGTCGGACGAGTCCAACAGCTGGGACGACACGGTCAACGGCATGAACGGCGGGGGCCAGTGGGTCTTCCGGGTCATCACGATCATCGCGTTCATCGGCTACGACATGGCGATGACGCAGTGGCGCGGCCAGACCATCGGTAAGAAGCTCTTCAAGATCCGTGTGGCGATGCTCAACGACGGCCGGGTGCCCGACTCCCGTGCCTCGTTCCTGCGGGCCGTCGTGCTGTGGCTGCCCGCACTGGTCTGCTGCGCCTGCCTCTGGCCGCTGCTTCTGCTGATCCTGCTGCTGCTCGACCGGCCCTACCGACAGGGCCTGCACGACAAGGCGGCGAGAACTGTCGTGGTGTCAGCGCCGCAGTGACGCCGGGATCCGGGTCCCGGGGGCCGAGGACGACTCCGGCCGGGCGGCGGAAGCGGCGGTGGAGTTGTCCGTAGGACTCGTACGGACCGGCTGCGAGGCCTCCGTACCGCGTGGCCCCACCGCCTTCACCGAGACGAGAAGACCGAGGCAGAGGGCGACGAGCGCGATCAACGCGATGCCGACGACCGAAGTGACGCCGGAGAGGAGCAGCATCGCGAGTGTGGAGAGGACGACGGTGGCGGAACCGTAGGCAAGCTGTGCGGCAGTCGGACGCGGCATGGCTGATCCGTCCCTCGGGGCAATCGAGTGTGATTTCGGGGGTGTTGGGGGTGTCTCGCGTGTCTGCGCGGAGTCGCACTGTCAAACGACCCTACGACGGTGAATGCCCGGCAGGAACCGACAGTAAGCGTGACCTAACCCACGACGCCGGAGCATGGGGGGCGCACGGAGTCACGCGCCCCCGCTATATGACATATCGGTGCGCCCGTCGGCGGTCCTCACCGCGTCCGGATACCGGAACAGAACGTGTGCATAGTGCACTTGGCCTGTTCAAGTCAAGGGCTGTCTTTTCTCCTTCAACTCCGGTCGAATGTCGTCACTTGTGACGCGCACCCCGCGCGCGGATCCCCACACAGCCGGTCCGCGGACTCCGGGTGCGGGGAGAGGACAGCATCAAGTGACCATCAATCGACGGGCGATCAGAGCGTCCGCGGTGTTCGTGGCCCTCGCCACGGCGGCCGCGACAGCGTCGGCGCTCGCCCCGGCCCAGGCCGAGGGCAACCCCACAGCAGGTCCGGCGAGCATCGAGCGCCGCGATCCGGCGCCGCGCAAGGGCGATGTCGGGCACGACCTCGACGGCCCCTTCAGCAAGCAGCGGGAACAGCAGCGCAAGGCCGCGCTGGAGCAGGTGATCTCCGGTGACGCCAAGATCATGAAGCGCGGCGGCTCCCAGGTCGTCAAGCTCGACGACAAGAAGTACGTCGAGCTGGGCCGGGAGAAGACCGACAAGATATTCACGATCCTGGTGGAGTTCGGCGACGAGGTCGACGACACCACCACGTACGACCCGGACGGTGCCGACGGCCCCGAGGCGCCGATCACGAAGTACGGCGGCGAGCCCGGCCCCCAGCACAACGAGATAGCCGAGCCCGACCGGAAGGTGGACAACTCCACCGCCTGGCAGGCCGACTACAACCAGCAGCACTTCCAGGACCTCTACTTCGGTGAGGGCAAGGACAAGAAGGGTCAGCAGAAGGAGTCGCTGAAGACCTACTACGAGAAGACCTCGTCCGGCCGCTACTCGGTCGACGGTGAGGTCTCCGACTGGGTCAAGGTCAAGTACAACGAGGCCCGTTACGGCTCGAACTACTGCGGCGACAGCAACTGCGCCAACGTCTGGGACGCGGTACGCGACGGCACCGCCGCCTGGGCCGCCGACCAGAAGGCCAAGGGCCGTACCGACGCCGAGATCAAGACGGACCTCGCGAGCTACGACGAGTGGGACCGTTACGACTTCGACGCCGACGGGGACTTCAACGAGCCCGACGGCTACATCGACCACTTCCAGATCGTCCACGCGGGCGAGGACGAGTCGGCCGGCGGCGGCGCCGAGGGCGAGAACGCCCTGTGGGCGCACCGCTGGTACGCCTACGGCACGGACGCCGGCAAGACGGGCCCCCCGGAGAACAAGTCCGGCGGCACGCAGATCGGCGACACCGGCATCTGGGTCGGCGACTACACGATGCAGCCGGAGAACGGCGGACTCGGCGTCTTCGCGCACGAGTACGGCCACGACCTCGGTCTGCCCGACCTGTACGACACCGCGGGTGGCGAGAACTCCACCGGTTACTGGACCCTGATGTCCGCCGGCTCCTGGCTCGGCCGGGGCAAGGGCTCCATCGGCGACCTGCCCGGCGACATGACCGCCTGGGACAAGCTCCAGCTGGGCTGGCTCGACTACGACGAGGCCAAGGCCGCGACCGGGTCGACCCACAAGCTGGGCGTGTCGGAGTACAACACGAAGAACCCGCAGGCGCTCGTCGTCGAGCTGCCGAAGAAGCCGGTCACCACGACTGTCGTGAAGCCCGCCGAGGGCTCCAAGCAGTGGTGGAGCGACATGGGTGACGACCTCAAGAACACCCTGAGCCGCCCCGTCGACCTCACCGGCAAGGCCAAGGCGTCGCTGGAACTGGACGGCTGGTGGGACATCGAGGCCAACTACGACTACCTGTACGCCGAGGTGTCGGAGGACGGCACCAACTGGACCCCGGTCGACGGCACCGCCGACGGCAAGGCCATCACCCGTGACGCGGGCGACAAGCCGGCCCTGACCGGTCCCTCGGGCGCGTACAAGAAGCTCGTCTACTCCCTGGACGCCTACGCGGGCAAGAAGATCGACGTCCGCTTCCGCTACCAGACCGACGGCGGCGCCGGCGGCAAGGGCTTCGCGGCCGACGCGATCAGCGTCGTCGCGGACGGCACCCCGCTCTTCACCGACAACGCCGAGGGCGACGACGCGGGCTGGACCTCGAAGGGCTTCTCGCGCATCGCGGAGTCGTTCACCAAGGACTACGACCAGTTCTACATCGCGGAGAACCGGCAGTACGTCAGCTACGACACGACCCTCAAGTCGGGCCCGTACAACTTCGGCTTCAAGGCGCCGAAGGCCGACTGGGTCGAGCACTACGCGTACCAGAACGGCCTCATGGTCTGGCTCTGGGACACCTCGCAGAAGGACAACAACACCAGCGTCCACCCCGGCAAGGGTCTGATCCTGCCGGTCGACGCGCACGCCAAGCCCCTGAAGTGGGCCGACGGCACGGTGATGCGCAACAAGATCCAGACGTTCGACTCGTCGTTCAGCACGTTCCCGACCGACCTGTTCCGGCTCCACAACGCCGACAAGGCGCAGTGGATCCTGCCCCAGGCCGGGAAGCCGGTCTTCGACGACCGCAAGGGCACCTACTGGTACGCCGAGAACCCGACCGGGTCCGTCGACGTTCCTGACACCAACACCAAGATCTCCATCGTGAGCGAGCCGCTCAGTGGCTCCACGATGACGGTGAAGGTGGACCGCTCGACCAAGTAACGGACATCTTCGCAGGTCAAGCCATGATCGGCCGTCGCCCCCTAGCGGGCGGCGGCCGATCGTGTTTAGGTGCGTCCTACCGACTCTTATTGACACGACGTCTTACGGGGGGATTGAGGACATATGGCAGGCGGAGGCTTCAGCAGACTCCCGAACGGCACCGTGGTGGTGGCGCTGACCGTGCCCAGCCCGGCGACCGAGGGTCGTACGGTCCGGATCCTGGTCCACGCGATGAACCGGGCCCGCGCCCTGACCAGGCTGCGGAATCTGGGACTGCGCGCCGTCTATCTCCGCGGCAACGCGGAACCGCCCACACCGGACGAGATCACGGCGGTGCTGCACCATCCGGACGGCCTGCTCTGGCGGGCCACACCGGAGTGCGCGCAGGAGCTCTGGCAGCCCATACGGGCCCTGCTGCGCCCCGCGCGGCGCTACGGGGCCACGGAGCCGCGCGGCGGCCGCACAGGCATGCCGGCGGGGCCCCGCACGGGCACCCTGCCGGGCCCCTCGCCGGCCCCGCGCTCGGAGCTCCCGACGGGCAGCGGGAGCGACCTGAGCGCGGCCTAGGGCCTGTCCCGCGGATCTGTCGCGCGGCGGGCCGGCCCGGGCCGGACGGGGCCTAAGCCACGACCGGCTTGCCGGTCAGGCGTACGCCCGCCGCTCGCAGCTCCTCCAGGGCCCGCCGCGTGGTCCCCTCGGCGACGCCCGCCGTCAGATCCAGCAGCACGTGTGTGGTGAATCCCTCACTCGCCGCGTCCAGGGCGGTCGCCCGTACGCAGTGGTCGGTGGCGATCCCGACGACGTCCACCTCGCTCACGTCGCGCGCCCTCAGCCACTCCGCGAGCGTCACGCCGTTCTCGTCGGCGCCCTCGAAGCCGCTGTACGCCCCCGAGTACGCGCCCTTGTCGAAGACGGCGTCGATCGACCCGGAGGCGACGGCGGGCGCGAAGTTCGGGTGGAAGCCCACCCCCTCGGTGCCCGCCACGCAGTGGACCGGCCAGGTGTGCTCGTAGTCGGGCCGGGTGGAGAAGTGGTTACCGGGATCGATGTGGTGGTCACGCGTCGCGACCACATGGCGGTAACCGGCCGTCGTCTGGCCGATCAGATCGGTGATGGCCGCGGCGACGTCGGCACCGCCCGGCACCGCGAGGCTGCCGCCCTCACAGAAGTCGTTCTGAACGTCCACGACTATCAACGCGCGGTGCATGGCGGCTGTCCTTCGATGGGGAGCGGGCGGGGGTCACAGAGCTTATGGGGTGTCTTCGGGATCTCGCCGGAGGCCGGCCTGTCCGAGCCAGGCGTTCCCGGCCACTGTCCGTTCATGCCTTCCCCACCTCTTCCGTCCCTCGTGTACGTCACATGTAGACGGTCGGGATCACCGGCTCGCCGCGCGACAGCTGGATCGCCGACATCGGCAGCGCCGCCCGCGCCGCGACATGCCGCTCGCGCACCGCGTCCAGCGGCTCGCGCGCGACCACCTCGCCGCCCTTGACCAGCTCCACCAGCAACTGGCGGTCCAGCAACTCTGCGGGCACCGGGCCCGTACCGACGACCTCCGCGTCCGCGTACCCCTCCGCGTCCAGGCGCCGCGCCGCCCACTTGCGCCCGCCGATCGAGGTCTTGCCGCCCAGCGACTTCTTCGCCACCGCGTGCAGCGGCGCCTTCGGATCCGCGGAGTGGGCACGGGCCACGAGTTTGTACACCATCGAGCAGGTCGGGTGCCCGCTGCCGGTGACCAGCTGGGTGCCGACCCCGTACGCGTCCACCGGCGCCGCGGCCAGCGACGCGATCGCGTACTCGTCCAGGTCGGAGGTGACCACGATCCTGGTGTTCACCGCGCCCAGCTCGTCGAGCTGCTGCCGCACCCGGTGCGCGACGAGCAGCAGGTCGCCGGAGTCGATGCGGACGGCGCCCAGCTCGGGCCCGGCGACCTCCACGGCGGTACGGACCGCCTCGGCCACGTCGTAGGTGTCCACGAGCAGCGTCGTACCGCTGCCGAGCGCGTCGACCTGCGCCTGGAACGCGTCCCGCTCGTTGTCGTGCACCAGGGTGAAGGCGTGCGCGCTGGTGCCCACCGTCGGGATGCCGTAACGGAACCCGGCCGCCAGGTCGGACGTGGTGTCGAAGCCGCCCACGTACGCGGCGCGCGACGCGGCGACGGCGGCCAGTTCGTGCGTGCGGCGCGCCCCCATCTCGATCAGCGGGCGACCGCCGGCCGCCGCCGACATCCGGGACGCGGCGGCGGCGATCGCCGAGTCGTGGTTGAGGATGGACAGGACCACCGTCTCCAGCAGCACGCACTCGGCGAACGAGCCCTCGACACGCAGGATCGGCGAACCGGGGAAGTACACGTCGCCCTCCCGGTAGCCCCAGATGTCGCCGCTGAAGCGGTAGTCGGCGAGCCAGTCGAGCGTGGGCCCGTCCACGATCTCCCGCTCGCGCAGGAAGGCGACGACATCCGGGTCGAAGCGGAAGTTCTCGACGGCGTCGAGGAGTCGGCCGGTGCCGGCCACGACTCCGTAGCGCCGCCCCTCCGGCAGCCGCCGGGTGAAGACCTCGAAGACGGAGCGGCGCTCGGCCGTCCCCGCCCGCAGCGCGGCCCGGAGCATCGTCAACTCGTACTGGTCGGTGAAGAGCGCCGTCGACGGAACACCGACCCGCCGGCCGCCCTCGTCCTTCGCCAGGCCCTTCTCAAGGTCCGCAGAGTTCATGCCGACAATTCTACCGCGCATCTCGTCAGAGTGACGATTTCTCACGGGCGTTCGGACCGCCGTTTGTGCGACACACCCCCACGGGTGGCAGCATGGGGGGCAGTGAGGCTGTGCATCCCGGGGCGCACCCCTGGGACCCCCGGCGGAGAAGAAGGTCGTCCCGAACCGTGAGTGTTGCCCCGACAGAGATCGAACTTCCCGAGTCGGCCGAGGAGACGTTCACCGTCCCGGAACCTGACGTGCCGTGGATGACCATCGTCCACAACGACCCTGTCAACCTCATGAGTTATGTGACGTACGTCTTCCAGACGTACTTCGGCTACTCCAAGGACAAGGCGCACAAGCTGATGCTCGACGTCCACCACAAGGGCCGTGCCATCGTCTCCAGCGGCAGCCGCGAGGAGATGGAGCGCGATGTGCAGGCGATGCACGGATACGGCCTGTGGGCCACGCTCTCCCAGGACCACGCCTGATGGCCGGGCAGTTCGAGGCGATCCCCGGCGGTGGCGCCGCCGTCGCGCTCGACGAGGTCGAGATCTCCATCCTGCGCTCCCTCGCCGTCCAGCTCCTGGAGCTGATCGGCCCCGGTGAGGAACCGGCCAAGGGGGAGGACCCCCTGGCCGCGCTCTTCGCCGAGGGGCCCAGCAAGCCGCCGTCCGACCCCGCGCTCGCCCGGCTCTTCCCCGACGCGTACGGCTTCGGCGACGACACCGACGACGAACTGCGGGAGTACGCCGCCGAGTTCCGGCGCTTCACCGAGAACGACCTGCGGACGCGCAAGCGCGAGGACGGCCTCGCCGTCGTACGGACCCTGGACGCGCTCTCCGCCACGGGCGAGGGCGGCGCCGTACTGAAACTCGCGCCCGAGGACTGCCGGCACTGGCTCGGCGCGCTCAACGATCTGCGCCTGACCATCGGCAACCGCCTGGAGATCTCCGACGAGGACGAGGGCGAGAGCCTGTACCGGCTCTCCGACGACGACCCGCGCAAGCCGATGGTGATGGCGTACCTGTGGCTGGGCGCGCTCCAGGAGACGCTGGTCGAGACGATGATGCCCTGACGGGACGGGACGGGACGGCGGGCGCGGGATCTCCCGGACGGCCCGCCACGGCGTCTTCGCCGGCCCCTCACACCGTCCGACTCCCGCCCCCACGCGCCCTCACACCGTCTTCGGACGGACACCTTCCGTTTGCTCAACGGACGCTCAACTCCTCATAACGATCCCGTCTCCGCGCCCGCATGCTTTGCGATTCGGCGTGTGATTCGTCCGCTTCTTCCTGTGTGCCGCGCCACAGCGACCTCCGCGGATCGCCGCCGGAGCCGTGGTAAATCTTCACGACCACCGGCACAGGCAGGGAGAAAGGGCGCATCACCATGACCTCCCCACAGGTCGACAACACCTCGGAAGGCCCCTCCGGCAAGACCTCGGAGGAGGGCTACGAACGCGGACTCGGCAGCCGCCAGGTCCAGATGATCGCGATCGGCGGCGCCATCGGCGTCGGGCTGTTCATGGGCGCCGGCGCGAACATCGCCAAGGCGGGGCCGAGCATCATCCTGATGTACGCCCTCGCCGGCGTGGTGATCTTCTTCATCATGCGGGCGCTCGGCGAACTGCTCCTCTACCGGCCCGTCTCCGGCTCGTTCGCGGAGTACGCCCGGGAGTTCCTCGGCCCGTTCTTCGGATACGTGACCGGCTGGACGTACTGGCTCATGTGGATCGTCACCGGCATGGCCGAACTCACGGCCGCCGCGATCTACATCCACTTCTGGTTCCCCGCGATCCCGCAGTGGGTCAGCGCCCTGGTCTTCCTCGTGGTGCTCTTCGGCGTCAACCTGATCTCCGTCAAGATCTTCGGCGAGGTCGAGTTCTGGTTCTCGATGGTCAAGGTCACCGCGATCATCGGCATGATCGTCATCGGACTCGGCGTACTGACCCTCGGCTTCTCGGACGCGGGCGAGACCGCCGCCACCGGCAATCTCTGGCAGCACGGCGGCATCTTCCCCAACGGCATCGGCTCCAGCCTGATGACCCTCCAGGGCGTGATGTTCGCCTACCTCGCCGTCGAACTCGTCGGCGTCACGGCGGGCGAGTCCGAGAACCCCGAGAAGACGCTCCCCAAGGCGATCAACACGCTGCCCTGGCGCATCATCGTCTTCTACGTCGGAGCGCTCACCGTCATCCTCGCCGTCGTGCGGTGGACCGAGTTCAGCGAGGGCGAGAGCCCGTTCGTCCACGCCTTCGCCAAGATCGGCATCCCGCTCGGCGCCGGCATCGTCAACTTCGTGGTGCTGACGGCGGCACTCTCGTCCTGCAACTCCGGCATGTACTCCACCGGCCGGATGCTGCGCGACCTCGCCGCCAACAAGGAGGCCCCCCAGGCCCTCGGCAGGCTCAACACCCGCCGGACACCGGCGGCCGGCATCGCCGCGTCCGTCGCCCTGATGGGCATCGGCGTCGTCCTCAACTACGTCGTCCCGGAGAAGGCGTTCCTCTACGTCACCTCGGTCGCCACCGCGGCCGGGATCTGGACCTGGATGATGATCCTCATCAGCCACATCAAGTACCGCTCCGCCGTGGTCGCCGGTCGGCTGCCGGCGTCCTCGTTCCCCGCCCCGGGCGGCTCGGCGCTGAGCTGGGTGGCGCTGGTCTTCCTGGCCTTCGTGACCTGTCTGATCGCCTACGACTCCGACGCGCGCATCTCGCTCTACGTCGGCGCCGTCTGGGCGGTCTTCCTCGTCGGCGGCTGGGCGCTGCTCAAGCGCGGCGACAGGGACCTCGCGGGCCCGGGCCGGGACGAGCCGGAGGGCCCGTACGAGCCGGAGTACGCGAAGATCTCCGACTGACCCGGCCGCACGCGGCGGCCCCGGTCCCGCTCCGCGGCCCCGGCCCCGCCGGCGCCCCACGCGCCGTCCCACCGGCCGTCTCACCAGGTGGCCTCCGTATCTCAGCCGCGGAGGCCACCCGTTTATCCTTCCACTCATGCTCACCATCACCCAGGCGCTGTACGACCAGATCGTCGCCCACGCACGGGCCGACCACCCCGACGAGGCCTGCGGCCTGATCGCGGGCCCCGAGGACAGCGACCGGCCCGAGCGCTTCATCCCGATGCGCAACGCGGCCCGCTCACCCACGTACTACGAGTGGGACGGCGACGAGCACAACCAGGTCGACAAGGAGATGCGGCGGCGCGAGGAGGACGTGATCGTCGTCTACCACTCGCACACCGCGACCGAGGCGTACCCCTCCCGCACCGACATCGACCGGGCCGTGGAGCCGTTCGCCCACTACGTGCTGGTCTCCACCGCCGACACCGACGACATGGGCCCGTTCCAGTTCCGCTCGTTCCGCATCGTCGACGGCACGGTCACAGAAGAGGAAGTCACGGTCGTCTGACACACTGACGCCGAACCAGGGCGGCAGGACCCAGGAAGCCGGTGCGAATCCGGCACGGTCCCGCCACTGTGACCAGGCCCCCCTTGCACCCGGGGGCCCGGAAGCCAGGAACTGACCTGTCGCCCTTCTCCCACCATGCCAGGGGACGCGGAAATCCCCCGGAGGAGGCCCAGTCATGTCCTTGCGGCGCCACGCCCTCATACCGGCGGCCCTGCTTCCGCTGCTGCTCCCGCTCGCCGCCTGCGGCTCCGGCCCGGAACCGGCCGAGCACGCCGGAGCGCCGGCCGCCGGATTCCCGTACACCGTCGCCAACTGCGGTGTGCGGACCACCTTCGAGGCACCCCCGAAGCGTGTGGTCACGATGAACCAGCACGTCACCGAGATCATGATCGAACTCGGTCTCACCAACTCCCTCGTCGGCACCGCCTGGCTCGACGACGCCGTCCTGCCCGCCTACGAGAAGGCGTACGAGAGCGTCCCGGTCGTCGCCAAGGAGTACCCCTCCAAGGAGAAACTCCTCTCCGTCAATCCCGACCTCGTCTACGGCGGTTACACCAGCGCCTTCGCCGCCAAGGACGGCCGCACCCGCGACGACCTGGCGGACGCCGGTGTCGACACCCGGCTCAATCTGGAGAACTGCCCCGAGGACGGCGGTACTTCCATGGACGACCTCTTCCGCGAGATCAAGGAGGTCGGACGGACCTTCGGCGTCGCCGGCCGCGCCGGGAGGTGGACAGCCGACGCACGCGCCACGCTCGCCACCACCGCCGCCGGACTCAAGGGCGTCAAGCCGGTCCCGGTCTTCGTCTACGACAGCGGCGACAAGACCGCCTTCACCGCGGGCGGCGCGGGCATCGGCAACGAGCTGATCGAACGGGCCGGCGGCCGCAACGTCTTCGCCGACCTCGACAAGTCCTTCGGCGACGCCACCTGGGAGCAGGTCGTCGCCCGCAGGCCCGAGACGATCGTCATCTACGACTACGGCTCCACCACCGTCGCCCAGAAGAAGAAGCGGCTGCTGGAGGACCCCGTACTGAAGGACGTCCCGGCGATCAGGAACAAGCGTTTCGCCGTGATGCCGCTCTCGGACGCCGTCCTCGGCGTCCGCGCCCCCGCCGCGGTCGGCCGTCTCGCAGACCAACTCCACCCGGAGGCGGGCGAGTAGGGCCCCGGCCGTGAGCTGCAGGACAGCACCCGTCCGGCGCGGGCCGCGCCACGCCCTGGTCCTCACCGGGCTCGCCGCGGCGCTCGCCTGCGCCGTCGTCGCCGGGCTCGCGCTCGGCTCCGTCCGTATCCCGCCCGGCGAGGTCCTCACGATCCTCTCCGGCCGCGCGGACCCGGGCCCCTTCCGCACGATCGTCCTGGACGTACGGCTGCCGCGTGTGCTGCTCGGCGCGGTCGTCGGCGCCGGGCTGGCCGTCGTCGGCACCGTCCTCCAGGCCCTCGTACGCAACCGGCTGGCCGACCCGTTCCTGCTCGGGATCTCCTCCGGGGCGTCCACCGGCGCCGTACTCGTCCTGGTCCTCGGCATCGGAAGCGGTATCGGCGGCGGGATCACCACCACCCTCGCCATGCCCGCCGCCGCCTTCGCGGGCTCGCTCGTCGCGATGACCCTCGTCTACGCCCTCGCCCGGCGCGGCGGCACGATGACCGGCGGGCGGCTCGTCCTGGCCGGGGTCACCGTCTCGTACATCCTCTCCGCCCTCACCACCCTGATCCTGGTCGTCTCCGCCCGGCCCGAACACTTCCAGGAGGCGCTGTTCTGGTCGCTCGGCGGGCTCGGCAGCGCCCGCTGGAGCACACTCGTCGTCCCGGCCCTCGTCCTCGTCGCCGGGACCGCCGCCCTCATGGCGCTCGCCCGACCGCTGGACCTGCTGCTGGTGGGGGAGGAGGGCGCGACCGCGCTCGGGCTGGACACCGCGCGCTTCCGCGCCGCCGTCTTCGTCCTCGCCTCGCTGGTCACCGGCGTGATGGTCGCGGCGAGCGGCGCGATCGGCTTCGTCGGGCTGCTCGTGCCGCACGCCGCGCGGATGGCGGTCGGGGCGGCGCACCGGCCGCTGCTGCCCGTCGCCGCGCTCGGCGGGGCGGTCGTGCTCGTCGTCGCGGACCTCGCCGCCCGTACCGTCGCCGCGCCGCAGGACATCCCCGTCGGCGTCCTCACCGCGCTCACCGGCGGCCCGTTCTTCCTGTGGCTGATGCGCCGCCGCCCCGAAGGAGCCCCGGTATGAGCGCCGAGACGAACCCTGACAGGAGATCCGGTGCCGCGACACTGCGCGTGGAGGGCCTGTCGTACGGAGTCGGCGACGGCCGGCACCTCGTCGACGCCGTCGACCTGACCGCCGCCCCCGGCGAGACCGTCGGGCTCGTCGGCCCCAACGGCAGCGGCAAGACGACGCTCCTGCGCTGCGTCTACGGCGCGCTGCGCCCCACCCACGGCCGGGCCCTGCTGGACGGCGGGGACCTGCACACCATGACGGCCAAGGCGCGTGCCCGGCGCGTGGCCACCGTCCCGCAGGACGGACAGACCGAGTTCGAACTCACCGTCCGCGAGGTCGTCGCCATGGGCCGCTCGCCGCACCGGCGGTTCTGGGAGCCGGACACGGCGGCCGACCGCGCCCTGACCGACGCCGCCCTGACACGCGTCGGCATCGCCCCGCTCGCGGACCGCGCCTTCCCCTCCCTCTCCGGCGGCGAACGCCAGCGGGCCCTCGTCGCCCGCGCCCTCGTCCAACGGCCCGCGCTCTTCGTCCTGGACGAACCGACCAACCATCTGGACATCCGTCACCAGCTCGAAGTCCTCAGCCTGATAAGGGAGTTGGGGACGACCAATCTGCTCGCGCTGCACGACCTCAATCTCGCCGCGTACTTCTGCGACCGGCTGTACGTCCTCAAGGCGGGCGAGGTCGTCGCCTCGGGAACCCCCGCCGACGTCCTCACCCCCGGGCTGCTGGCCGATGTCTACGAGGTGGCGGCCGAGGTCACGCCCCACCCCCGGACCGGGGCCCCCACCGTGGTCTATCTGCCCGCGTCACCGGCCGCCGCGGGCACCGGTCCCGCCGCCACGTCCAACTGACGAACGGCGAACGTCCATCATCCGAGATCACATACCGGGATGCGGACCGGGAATCGATACGATGACCCCATGGTTTCCCACGACGTGAGCGACAAGACACCAGGCGATCTGCTGGTGGCGCGGCTGCACGTCGATCTGTGCCGACTCGCCAGCGCCATGTGTACGGCCGGCGCTGCCGCCTGAGCCGCGGCAGGACGCCCATCCCGAGCACCACCCCCCGCGCGGGGGCAGAGCCGCGCGCCCGTCACGCCTCTTCTCCGACAGGAGCCCACGCCATGGCCATCGAGGTCCGTATCCCGACCATCCTCCGCACCTACACCGACGGAGCCAAGGCCGTCGAGGGCAACGGTGACACCATCGCAGCGCTGCTCACCGACCTCGAAACCCGCCACACGGGCATCCGCGAGCGCATCATCGACGGCGACAACGGCGACCAGCTGCGCCGTTTCGTGAACGTCTACCTCAACGACGAGGACGTCCGCTTCCTCGACGGCGTCTCCACCAAGCTCTCGGACGGCGACAGCATCACCATCCTCCCCGCCGTCGCCGGCGGCGCGCCCCGGACGCCGATGCCCGACATGCCCGCGCTCTGATGCGGTACGACTCCCCGCTCGCGGTCGTCGGCGACACCCCCCTCGTACGGCTGCCGCGGCTGTCCCCGTCGGACGACGTCCGGATCTGGGCCAAGCTGGAGGACCGCAACCCGACCGGCTCCATCAAGGACCGCCCGGCCCTGCGGATGGTCGAGGAGGCCGAGAAGGACGGCCGGCTCACCCCCGGCTGCACCATCCTGGAGCCGACCAGCGGCAACACCGGTATCTCGCTCGCGATGGCCGCGAAGCTCAAGGGCTACAAGATCATCTGCGTGATGCCGGAGAACACCTCGCAGGAGCGGCGCGAACTGCTCGCCATGTGGGGCGCCGAGATCATCCCCTCACCGGCCGCGGGCGGCTCCAACACCGCCGTACGCGTCGCCAAGGAACTGGCCGCCGAGAACCCGACCTGGGTGATGCTCTACCAGTACGGCAATCCGGACAACGCGGGCGCCCACTACGCCACCACCGGGCCGGAGATCCTCGCCGACCTGCCGTCAGTCACCCACTTCGTGGCCGGACTCGGCACCACCGGCACGCTCATGGGCGTCGGCCGCTATCTGCGCGAGCAGAAGCCCGACGTCAAGATCGTCGCGGCCGAACCGCGCTACGACGACCTGGTCTACGGTCTGCGCAACCTCGACGAGGGCTTCGTCCCCGAGCTGTACGACGAGTCCGTCCTCTCCACCCGTTTCTCCGTCGGCTCCGCCGACGCCGTCACCCGCACCCGCCAACTCCTCCAGCAGGAAGGCATCTTCGCGGGAGTCTCCACCGGCGCCGCCCTGCACGCGGCCATCGGCATCGGCAAGAAGGCCGTCGCCGCGGGCGAGAGCGCCGACATCGTCTTCGTCGTCGCCGACGGAGGCTGGAAGTACCTCTCCACCGGCGTCTACACGGCGGCCACGGACGAAGAGGCGATCGAGACGCTTCAGGGCCAGCTCTGGGCCTGAGCCCCACGGCCGTCCGGCAACAGTGGTGCAACAGTCCTCGTACGGGGGCTGTCGCACCACGTTGCCGACGGTGACGATCGGTGTCGATCCACGCGCACCGACACAAACGGGGGGCAGAGATGGACGACCGCTGGAGGGGTACGGGGGGTCCGGAAGGCCCCGGTCCCGGGAACGCCACCGGCCCCGCCGACAGTCCCGCCAACACCCCGGGCCACGGCGCCGGATACGACCCCGGCTACGGTCCCGGCCCGGGACATGACCCCGGCCCCGACCGCGGCTTCGGTTCCGGCCCGGGATACGACCCCGGCCCCGGTTACGGTTCCGGCCCGGGATACGGTCCCGGCCCGGGCCATGGGCCGCCCGGCTTCGGTCCCGGCCCCGGTTATGGTTCCGGCCCGGGATACGGGCCGCCCGGCTTCGGTCCCGGACATGACCCCGGCCCGGGACATGACCCCGGCCCCGGACATGACCCCGGCTACGGTTCCGGTCCGGAATACGACCCCGGCCCCGGCTACGGTTCCGGCCCGGGCCATGGGCCGCCCGGCTACCGCCCGCCCGCTTACGGCCCACCGGGTTTCGGCCCGCCCCAGCCGTACGCACCACCGGTACCCGCCGGTCGCGCGGCCCGTCGGCACTCGGGCCTCTACGTCACCTCCGGCATCCTGCTGACCCTCTTCGCCTGCGTCCTCGTCGGCTGGATCGTCGACGCCGCGATCAACGTGAGCGTCGACGCGGACACGCTCCTCGAAAGCCTCGTCATGAACGAGCCGGGCCGCCCGCTGCTCGTACTCACCGCCCACGAATGGGCCCTCGCCGGGGCCCTGCTCGTCGTCGGCGTCGCCGCGCTCGCCCGGCGCGCCCTCGCCCGAGGCGCCGCGCTGCTCCTCGCGTTCCTGCTGCTCGGCGTCGGCGCCCGCCAGATCAGCGGCCTCACCCAGGCCGAGTACCGCGAGGCCGTCTTCGACGGCGGGCGCGGCACGCTGATCGTCGTCACCCATCTGTTCGCCTTCCTCGTCGGCGCCGTCGTGCTCGCCCTGATGCTGGTCGCGCGCGAACGCGACGTACCCCGCGAGCCAGCGACCGTCGGCCGGCGCGCGGCGGGCGTCCTGCTGATCCTCGTCGGCGCGGTGCAGGGATTCTGGTACGCCCGCAATCTGCGGGAGTTCCACGAGGCCGTCGCGCCCGGCGGCGGGCGGAGCGCCTTCTCCGAGTGGTGGCACGAACTGCTCAACATCAACGCCCGTGGCGGGTTCGGGACTTCGGCAGGCTTCACCTACTACAACACCGCGCTGATCGCGGCGTTCCTGATCGTCGGCGTACTGCTGCTGTGCGACGTCCCGGCCGCGCGCGGCGCGGCCCTCGCGCTGCTGGGCATCGCCGTCTACATCCAGCTGCGCGACCTCGCGGGCGTCCAGTACGACCGGCTCTCCGACTACTACCGGGACGCCACCGTCGGCTGGAGCCTGACCAGCTCCTTCGCGGCCGGCGCCGCGATGCTCGTCGCCATCGCCCTGATACGCCGCGTGCCACGCCCGTACGTCCCACCGCGGTACCCGACGGCACCGCTGCCCTAGGGCTCCGCGCGGGCGTCAGGCGGGGGCGTCGTCAGCGCGCCAGATGCCGGACCTGGCGCCACAGCCCCGGATCCGCGGTGCCGACCCGGCGCCGGAACGCCCGCGAATCGACCCTGCGCAACTCGTCCGTCTCCAGGTAGCTCCGCCGTCCCTCCGTGTCGCCCACCACATCCGGCGGCAGCGGAATCACGCCGGGGCGCTCCTCATGGAACTTACTGGTGATCTTCGCGACCAGCACCGTCCGGCCCCGTACCGAGAGCACCAGACAGGGCCGGTCCTTCTCCCCGCTCCCGTCCTCGTACGGCACCATCGCCCACCAGATCTCGCCCGGCTTCGGCCCCCGGCCGCCCGCACGCGTCCCCGGCCCCGTCCCGGCGCGACCGCCCGGCGGCCCGCCGTCCGTACGGCCCGGCGGCCGTGAGCGCCGCGAGCGCCCTCGCGGCGGCCGGGGACCGCGGCCCCGCCCGTCGACGACCGTGGCGACCATCGCCAGCACCACCACGACGACCAGAGCCACCCACCAGGACGTGTCCATGCCCCAGACCGTACCGCCGCCGCCCCGCACGGGCACCGTGCGATCCCGCGCCCGCCGCCCGGCGGCGAGGTCCGCCCGAACCGGTGACAGAGCAGGTGAGTTCCCCCACAACAGGCCGGTGTGGAGGAGCGACCAGGCCTTTAGCGCCTTACGCTCGACAGACCGAACGACCCCCGTCGCCCCCCTTCCCCGCACGGAGGTTCACGCTCCATGAAGCTCACCGTCGTCGGCTGCTCGGGCTCCTTCCCCTCCGTGGGATCGGCCTGCTCCAGCTACCTCGTAGAGGCCGACGGCTTCCGGCTGCTCCTCGACATGGGCAACGGTGCCCTCGGCGAGTTGCAGCGTCACAGCGGTCTCTACGACCTCGACGCCATCTTCCTCAGCCATCTGCACGCCGACCACTGCATCGACATGTGCGGCTACTTCGTCGTCCGCTACTACCGCCACGACGGCGGACGCTGCGACACCATCCCCGTCTACGGCCCCGACGGCACCGAACAGCGCCTGACCACCGCGCACGCGGACACCCCGACGGACAAGTCCATGAGCGAGGTCTTCGACTTCCACACGCTCAAGCCGGGCTCCTTCGAGATCGGGCCCTTCTCGGTCCGTACGGAGAAGGTCGCCCACCCCGTCGACACCTTCGGCATCCGCGTCGAGCACAACGGCAGATCGCTCACCTACTCCGGCGACACCGGCGTCAGCGAGGCCCTGGTCGAGCTGGCCCACGAGACGGATCTGTTCCTCTGCGAAGCCGCGTTCACCCACGGCAAGGAGGACATCCCGGGCCTCCACCTCAACGGCCGTGAGGCCGGCGAGCACGCGGCCCGCGCACGCGCGCGCAGACTCGTCCTCACCCACATCCCGCCGTGGACCGACGCGGAGCGGAACCTGACCGACGCGCGGTCGGAGTACGCCGGACCGGTCGAACTGGCAACGCCGGGCGCGGTGTACGAGATCTGAGCCCCCACGCGTCGACGCCGGCGCCCGAACATGACGGTGCCCCCGGCCGGGAAGGGCCGGGGGCACCGTCCTGTCCGTGGTGCGGCGGTGGCTACTTGGCCTCGGCCTTCTGGAGTTCGGCCAGTTCCTCGTCGCTCTCCCGGCCCGGCGTCGGCAGGTTGAACTTGACGATGGCGAAGCGGAAGACCACGTAGTAGACGGCCGCGAAACAGAGTCCGACCAGCGCCAGCCCCCACGGGTTGGTCGCGATCCCCAGGTTGAGGAAGAAGTCGACCGCGCCGGCCGAGAAGCCGAAGCCGTCCTTCATGCCCAGCCCCCAGGTCAGCGCCATGGAGACACCGGTCAGCACGGCGTGGATCGCGTACAGCACCGGGGCGATGAACATGAAGGTGAACTCGATCGGCTCGGTCACACCGGTGACGAACGCGGTGAGTGCCAGCGAGAACATCATGCCGCCGACGACCTTGCGCCGCTCGGGACGTGCGCAGTGGTAGATCGCGAGACAGGCGGCGGGCAGCGCGAACATCATGATCGGGAAGAAGCCGGTCATGAACTGTCCGGCCGTCGGGTCACCGGCGAGGAAGCGCGCGATGTCGCCGTTCTTGCCCTCGAACGAACCGGCCTGGAACCACGGGAAAGAGTTGAGGAGGTGGTGCATGCCGATCGGGATCAGCGCGCGGTTCGCGACACCGAAGATGCCGGCGCCGGCGGCGCCCGAGCCGACCAGCCACTCACCGAAGTTGTGCAGACCGGCGCCGAGGACGGGCCAGATGAGACCGAAGACGATGCCGATGAGCAGACCCGCGAAGGCGGAGAGGATCGGGACGAGACGACGGCCGCCGAAGAAGCCCGCCCAGTCGGGCAGCTTCGTCCGGTAGAACTTCTGGTAGAGCAGGGCGACCACGATGCCCATCACGACACCGCCGAGGACGCCCGCGTTCACGGGGGCGTCCGACATGACTATCTTGCCGTCGGCGACGCTCGCGACCTGCGGCAGGTTCTTGTCCGTGAAAGTGGCGAGGACCTTCTGGAAGACCAGATAACCGGTGACGGCCGCGAGCGCGGTCGAGCCGTCCGACTTCTTCGCGAAGCCGATGGCTATGCCCACGGCGAAGAGCAGCGGCATGTTGTCGAGGATCGCGCCGCCGCCGGCGGCCATGTAACCGGCGATCTTGGTGATGAAGGTGGGGAACGAATCGCGCCCGAGCATGTCGGGGTTGCCGAGGCGCACCAGAAGGGCACCGGCGGGCAGCACGGCGACCGGCAGCATGAGGCTGCGGCCGATGCGCTGCATGACGGACATCACGCCGGAGCCCTTTTTGTTCGCCGCGGGGGCGGCGCTGGCCGTGGACATCAACTTCCTCCAGAGGACAGGGCACCGCCGTGAACAGGGAAGACGGGGAGTGGCGGCGACCCGGGGAAAACACGGCGCGCGGCCATGTGGTCTACACCTATGAGTGGTGTAGACCAGTTGTAGCATGGTGAGGGTTGAATAAGGAACCTTCGTAATCTTTCGATCTGGACTCGGCGCTTCCTGATGTCGGAGCGTCGCGGAGGGTGTCCGGCGGGCACGCGAAAGCACCCCGAAAGGACGCCGGAAGAAGCCCGGAAGAGGCCCGGAAGGACCTCGAAAGGACCCCCGGACCGGGGGTGGTCCGGGGGTCCTCGCGGGAGTGGTCCCGGGGAGCGCCGCGCGGGCCGGCCGGCGGGAGCGCTCACCTGCGGTGGTCACGCCCCGGTGGTCACCCCTCCACGCTCACCGCGCCGCGCTCACCTCTCCGCGCTCACTTCTCCGTGTTCTCCTTCTCCACTTCCTTCTCCAGCTCCACCGGCTCCCGCCCAGGAGTCGGGATGTCGAACCTCGTGATCGTGAACCGGAAGATCATGTAGTAGACGACCGCGAAACAGAGCCCGATCGGAATGATCAGCCAAGGCTTCGTGTCCAGATGCCAGTTGACGACGTAGTCGATCAGGCCCGCCGAGAAGCTGAAGCCCGCGTGCACCCCGAGCGCCCACGTGATCGCCAGCGACGCACCCGTCAGCAGCGCGTGCAGCCCGTACAGCAGCGGCGCCGCGAACATGAACGAGAACTCCAGAGGCTCCGTCACACCGGTCACGAACGACGTCAGGGCGACCGAGAACATCAGCCCCGTCACCTGCTTCCGCCGCTCCGGGCGCGCGCAGTGCGCGATCGCCAGCGCGGCGGCCGGCAGACCGAACATCATGATCGGGAAGAAGCCCGACATGAACTGCCCCGCCGTCGGGTCCTGGGCGAAGAACCGTGTCAGGTCGCCGCGTACGACCGTCCCGTCCTTCGTGGTGAACTCGCCCGCCTGGAACCAGAAGAAGGTGTTCAGGAACTGATGCATACCGATCGGGATCAACAGCCGGTTCGCGACGCCGAAGATGCCCGCGCCCCACGCGCCCAGATCGATCAGCGACTTCGCGAACGACGTCAGCCCGTCACCCACCGGCTGCCACAGCAGCCCGAACGCCACCCCGAGGATCACCCCCAGGAACGCCATCAGGATCGGCACCAGCCGGCGGCCGTTGAAGAAGCCGAGCCAGTCCACCAGTCTCGTACGGTGAAAACGCTGCCAGACCACGGCGGTCAGCAGACCGATCAGGATGCCGCCGAGCACACCCGGATTCTGCGGGGTGCCCTCCGGCAGGTCGTCGGTCACCGTGCCGTCGGCGGGGAACGCCACGAGCACGTTGTGGTAGACGATGAAGCCGACGACGGCGGCGAGCGCGGTCGACCCGTCCGCCTTCTTGGCGAAGCCGATCGCCACCCCGATACAGAAGAGCAGCGGCAGACCGAAGCTCCCGTCCAGGATGGCGTTGCCGCCCTGGAGGAAGACCGCGGTCGTCCTGTCCCAGAAGTCGCCGTGCAGATACGCGTCGAAGAGATTGCCCAGGCTGACCAGCAGACCCGCCGCGGGGAGGACCGCCACGGGGAGTTGGAGGCTGCGCCCCACTTTCTGAAGGCCCTGGAACAGGCCGTTCCACCAACGTCGCCGGGGCGCGGGGGGCACCGCTGACGCGTCGGCACCCGTCGAACTCATCTGCGTCCTCCCGTGGCACAGTGGTGTAGACCAGCTGCGATACGCTCCCGGGGCCCGGCCCCGGACGGCGTACCACTGGTGACCGTTATCTTTCGGGATGGGCCGGTTACCCGCCCGTGAAGATGGGCCAACTGTGCGTTAACGTGAAAAATCGGACCCAGGGTGTGCGCCCGCGGTGAACACCCACGGTGAACCGGGACACCACCCCTTGGACAGCAGGGAGCAGGACATGGCCAGCAAGGCTGAGAAGATCGTCGCCGGCCTCGGCGGAATCGAGAACATCGAAGAGGTCGAAGGCTGCATCACCCGCCTCCGTACCGAGGTCGTGGACCCGTCCAAGGTCGACGAGATCGCGCTGAAGGCCGCGGGCGCCCACGGGGTCGTCAAGATGGGCACCGCGATTCAGGTCGTGATCGGCACGGACGCCGACCCGATCGCCGCGGACATCGAAGACATGATGTGAACGCCCGCGCTCGCTGAACGCCGCGCCCGAGGGGCCGATCCGGACAACCCCTGTACGTACAAGGGAGAACCGGAACGAGCCCCTCACCCATGTCCCGTTAGGCTCACACCCATGTCTCGAATCGACGGCCGCACCCCCGAACAGCTCCGACCCGTCACCATCGAACGCGGATGGAGCAAGCACGCCGAAGGATCCGTACTCGTCTCCTTCGGCGACACCAAGGTCTTCTGCACCGCCTCCGTCACCGAAGGCGTCCCGCGCTGGCGCAAAGGCAGCGGCGAAGGCTGGGTCACCGCCGAATACTCGATGCTGCCCCGCTCCACCAACACCCGGGGCGACCGCGAAGCCGTACGCGGCAAGATCGGCGGGCGCACCCACGAGATCTCCCGCCTCATCGGCCGCTCACTGCGCGCGGTCATCGACTTCAAGGCGCTCGGCGAGAACACGATCGTCCTCGACTGCGACGTCCTCCAGGCCGACGGCGGCACCCGCACCGCCGCCATCACCGGCGCGTACGTCGCCCTCGCCGACGCCGTCGAATGGGCCAGGGCCAAGAAGATCGTCAAGGCCGGCCGGGTGCCCCTGACGGGGACCGTCTCCGCGATCAGCGTCGGCATCGTCGGCGGCACGCCCCTGCTCGACCTCTGCTACGAGGAGGACGTACGCGCCGACACCGACATGAACGTCGTGTGCACCGGCGACGGCCGCTTCGTCGAAGTACAGGGCACCGCCGAGGCCGAACCCTTCGACCGCAAGGAACTCGGCGCCCTCCTCGACCTCGCGACCAGCGGCTGCGCGGACCTCGCCACCCTCCAGACCGCGGTGCTCGAAGAGGCCCTCGACAGGTAAAGAGGCAACCAAGTACGCCGGTCCCGCGTCGTTACTGTCGCGACTCAAGGGCGTACGGACTTGCCCGTACGCCCTTCCGCACCAAGGGAGGGAACCGACCCATGGCCTCGCGCCGACGCACCGCGGCGACCATAGCCGCCGTCCTGTTCACGCTCACCGGGGTGGCCGGCTGCGGCGCGCTCGACAAGGCACTGGACTGCGTCCAGACCGCCGACGCCATAGCCACCAGCGTGGACAAGCTCCAGCAGGCGATCTCCACCGCGGCGGACGACCCGACGCAGGCCGAAGAGGCCCTGAACGACATCGACACCGAGCTCGACAAGCTCCAGGACACGACGGACAACGCGGACCTCAGCCAGGCCGTCGAGGACCTCACCACCGGTGTCGGCACCGTCCGCGAGTCCATCGAGAACGGTGACGCCAGCCCCGACCTCAGCCCCGTGACGGACGCGGCCACCGAGATCGGGAAGGTCTGCACCCCGTAACGGGCCACCCGCCCGTGGGCGGATAATCGACGCATGACGCGCCTGATCCTCGCCACCCGCAACGCCGGGAAAATCACCGAACTCAGGGCCATCCTCGCCGACGCCGGTCTCACGCACGACCTCGTCGGCGCGGATGCCTACCCCGACATCCCGGACGTCAAGGAGACCGGCGTCACCTTCGCCGAGAACGCCCTGCTCAAGGCGCACGCCCTGGCCCGCGCGACCGGCCACCCGGCCGTCGCCGACGACTCCGGCCTCTGCGTCGACGTCCTCGGCGGCGCCCCCGGCATCTTCTCCGCCCGCTGGTCCGGCACCCACGGCGACGACCGCGCCAACCTGGACCTGCTGCTGGCCCAGCTCTCCGACATCACGCCCCCGCACCGAACGGCCTACTTCGCCTGCGCGGCGGCCCTCGCCCTCCCCGACGGCACGGAACGGGTGGCCGAGGGCCAACTCCCCGGCACCCTGCGCCACACCCCCTCGGGCACGGGAGGCTTCGGCTACGACCCGATCCTCCAACCGGAGGGCGACACCCGCACATGCGCGGAACTGACCCCGTCGGAGAAGAACGCGATCAGCCACCGCGGCAAGGCATTCCGCGCCCTGGTACCGGCGGTACGGGAGCTGCTGGGCTGAGCGCCACGCCGAAGGGCCGCCCCCGGGGGCGGCCCTCAGCACGCGGTGCGGCCGGTGGGACTCGAACCCACACGGGATTTAACCCACTGGGACCTAAACCCAGCTCGTCTCACCAGTTCCGACACGGCCGCGCGGCGCCAATCATGCTACCGGAGGCCTGCCGAACCGGCTCCGTACTCAAGGGGCGCCCGGGCGGCCGTCCCCGCGGCGACTGCGGCGACCGCGGCACCAGGTGTCTGTGAGGGCGTGGCAATTCGGGCAGAGATAGCGCAGGTTCTCCGGGCGGTTGTCGAGCCGGTCGCCGCTGATGTGGTCGATGGGAAGAGTGATCGGCTCACCGAGCCACTCGCCGGTGTTGCCGCACCTGGCGCACGCGTAGGGGACGCCGATCTCCTGGAGCGCCCGATGCAGGCGCGCGCGATTCACGCGGGGCGAGCCTTCTGGAAGGACCACGAGAACGGCCGGGGTGGCGGGCCTTGGCCGGGGCACTCGTACGGTTCCCCAGGGGCGTCGTCGGAAATGACCTGTGTCGAGGCCGAGTTGGGCGGTGATCCGTCGCACGCGCCGACGGTTGGTCTCGTTGACAGCGAGGCCGAGCACGCGCATGACGTCCGCGTAACTCACCGACGCCGACACCGCCGCACGCAACGCCTTCTCGTCGATGGCGAGCCGTCTGTTCCGGAAGTGGCCGATGTCCACGGCGTGCTCGCGCAGCATCCTTGCCAGGACGGCACGTGAGCGGCTGTCGTCGGGGACGCCGAGGAGGCGGGCGGTGTCCCGCACACTTGTCGCCGCCGACGCCGCGACCGTGAGCTCTTCCGCCGTGAACGGCAGATCGATCTGTTCGCGGTTCATTCCGGGAAAGTGACTGATGTCGATACCGGCCGCCGCTATTCGTCGCGCTATGTGGGAGAGCGTGCCTGTGGCGGGTGCGGCGCCGAGTCTGGTGACCACCTCACGTAGCGTCGTCGATTCGGCCGCCGCCTCGGCGATCGCTTCGTCGGGATACTTCCGCCACGGGCTGCGCTGCTGGAAGTGACCGGTGTCGAGACCCAGTTCGTCGACCCTCGCCTGTAGGACGCGGCGTTGGCCACCACTCATGGTGAGCCCCAACCGACGCGTCAGATCGGACCAGTTCACCGACTGCGCGACCGCCGAGGCCAACCTGTCGGCGTCGTACGTCTCCCCCATCCGTACCCCTCCCCACCCTCCGTGTCCGCCCGCCCGTTCGCGGTCTCGTACGGAGTAACGAACCGGTAATCGGATGGTCACGACCGGAATGTGGGCGCCTGGCGGCAGGTGCGGGTCAGGTCGTCCGGACCGAGGCCTGGGACAGGGCCTGTTCCAGGACCAGTTCCGCCGCCTCCTCCTTCGTGCCCACCGACGGTGGCGAGCCCTCCAGCGGGAGGCCCGCCGTCTCCTCCATGCTCGCCACCGCCGCGATGCCGATCAGGGCCGCGAACATCGCGTAGTACGCGGGCATCAGGTTGTCGCCCGTGAGGCTGATCAGGCCCGTGATGACGAACGGGGTCGTGCCGCCGAAGAGCGACGCGGAGAGGTTGTAGCCCACCGACAGGGAGCCGTAGCGGACGTTCGTGGGGAAGAGCGCCGGCAGCGCCGCCGACATGGTGCCGAGGAGGCAGACCAGTGAGAGCCCCAGCATCGCCATCCCGGTGATGATCGCGAGGTAGCCGCCCTGCTGGATCAGGAGGAACGCCGGGAGCGAGAGGGCGAAGAAGCCGAGCATGCCGGTCATCAGGAGCGGCTTGCGGCCGAAGTGGTCGCTCAGGCGCCCCACTTGGCTGATGATCCCCATCAGGGCCACCATCACGCCCAGCAGGATCAGCAGCCCGTGCGTGTCGCTGTAGTGGAGCTGGTCGGAGAGATACGTCGGCATGTAGGACAGCAGCATGTAGTCCGTGACGTTGTACGCCCCGACGAGGCAGACGCACAGGATCAGTCTCGGCCAGTGGCCGCGGAAGATCCTGCCGAGGTCGGAGGCCGTGCTCGTCTCGACCAGATCGGCGCCCTCGGTCGCCTGTGCCGTGTCCTGCTCCATCCTCGTGAACGCCGGGGTCTCGTCCAGTCTCATCCGCAGATAGAGGCCGATGAGCCCGAGCGGCGCGGCGACGAGGAACGGTACCCGCCAGCCCCACGCCTGCATCCCGCCGGAGCCGAGCACGGCGGTGAGCGCGGTGACGAGCCCCGCCGCGCCCACGTAGCCGGCGAGCGTGCCGAATTCCAGGAAGCTGCCGAAGAAGCCACGCCGCTTGTCGGGGGCGTACTCGGCGATGAAGGTGGACGCGCCCCCGTACTCGCCGCCGGTGGAGAAACCCTGGACCAGCCGGAAGAGGATCAGCAGCACGGGGGACCAGAAACCGATCGCCGCGTACGAGGGGATCAGCCCGATCGTGCCGGTGCCGATCGCCATCATGATCATGGTCATGGCCAGGACCTTCTTGCGGCCGATGCGGTCACCCAAAGGGCCGAAGAACATGCCGCCGAGTGGCCGTACGAGGAAGGCCACCGCGAAGGTCGCGAAGGAGGAGAGCAGTTCGACCGTGGCGTTGCCGGAGGGGAAGAAGACATGGCCGATGGTGACGGCCAGATAGCTGTAGATGCCGAAGTCGAACCACTCCATGGCATTGCCGAGCGCGGCGGCCTTCACCGCCCGTTGCACCGCCGCCTCGTCGGTGACGGTGATGTCCGACCTGCGCAGCGGGGGGTTCTTACGGCGCTGGAGCGCGCGGAAGAGCGCGCGGTGGCGCCGCACCGCCGGGGAGTCGGCAGCCTGGTCGCGCTCGGGTGCCGTCATGGGCCGGTTTCCTTTCCTCGGGGACGTCAGTCCTCAGGGAAAGCCTCCGCGCCGCCGTGACGGCCGCAAGCCGGAGCCGCTCCACGCGCGGCTCCGGCTCACGCTCTTTGGCCGTGTCCCCGCGCCTTCGCGGGGGCGTCCGGACCTCAGATACCGAGGTCCTTGATGATCTTCGCGACATGGCCGGTGGCCCGGACGTTGTACAGCGCGCGCTCGACCTTGCCGTCCTCGTCCACGATCACCGTCGAGCGGATGACGCCCGTCACCGTCTTGCCGTACAGCTTCTTCTCGCCGAAGGCGCCGTACGCCGTGAGGACGGACTTGTCGGTGTCCGCGACCAGGGTGACCTTCAGGTCCTCCTTCTCACGGAACTTGGCGAGCTTCTCCGGCTTGTCGGGCGAGACGCCGATGACGTCGTAGCCCGCGCCGGCCAGTACGTCGAGGTTGTCGGTGAAGTCGCAGGCCTGCTTGGTGCATCCGGGGGTGAGGGCGGCCGGGTAGAAGTAGACGATGACCTTGCGCCCCTTGTGGTCGGCGAGCGAGACGTTGTTGCCGTCGGCGTCGGGCAGGGTGAAGGCGGGGGCGGTGTCGCCGGGCTGGAGTCGCTCGCTCATGGTTCTCCTCGGTACGGGGGCGGGCAGGGGCGCCCAGGTGTATCTGGCCCGAGCGTAGTAGGGGCGCCGCGGGGTGCGAGAGCGGTCTAGCTGACAGACTGTCCGGGAAGGCGAAGGATCGAAGGACCAACCAACCGGACATGACGACGGAGGCAGCGGTGTCGGATGCCAGGACCCCTGCGCAGATCGAGGCGGACATCGTCCGCAGGCGCGACCAGCTCGCCGAGACGCTCGACGAGATCGGGGTGCGGGTGCACCCGCAGACGATCGTGGGCGACGCGAAGGCACGGATGGTCTCCCGGGTGGACCAGACCGCGGGCAAGGCGTTTGTCGCGGTGAACCGCTCGGTGGCGGGTGTGAGGGACAGGTTCGTCTCGGACGACGGCGCTCCCCGGCTGGAGCGGCTCGTGCCGGTGGCGCTGGTCGTCGTCGGTGTGGTCGGGCTGCTCGCGGTGTCGGCGCGCCGCCGCCGGGCCTGAGGGCGGGACGGACGCGACGGCCGGGACAGCCGCGACGGCCGCGACGTACGAGCGGGACGGTCGACGGGCTGGGCAGGTGGACCGGGGGGCGGGTGGACGGGACCACCCCTCCGGCGTACGGCGCGGCTTCGGGCGGGTAAATTCGTGGGCGTGAGCGAGAATTCCCACGGCACCTCCCATGACAAACTGCCCATCCGGATGCTGCACGACCGGGTGCTGGTCAGGACCGACATCCCGGAGGGCGAGCGGCGTTCGTCCGGCGGCATCGTCATCCCGGCGACCGCGGCCGTCGGCCGGCGCCTCGCCTGGGCCGAGGTGGTCGCCGTCGGGCAGAGCGTGCGGACGGTGGAGCCGGCGGACCGGGTGCTGTACGACCCCGAGGACCGGGCCGAGGTCGAGGTCCGGGGCGTGGCCTACGTACTGATGCGGGAGCGCGATCTGCACGCGGTGGCGGCCGACCGGTTCGAGGGGTCGGAGGACTCCACGGGGCTCTATCTCTAGAGCGGTGACGGCCACGGCCGCCGAGAGCGGTGGTGGAAGGGCCCGGTGACGATGGTCACCGGGCCCTTCCGGCGTCTTTTTGCTACGTTTGAGGGACCCCGACGAGACGCGCCGTACCGGGTCACGCCAAGACGACGCACCCCCTGTCCGCGTTTCGCTCGGAGGTGCTGTCATGGCCTGGGTCCTGCTCGTTGTCGCCGGTCTGCTCGAAGTGGGCTGGTCGATCGGGATGAAGTTCACCGACGGCTTCACCCGCCTGTGGCCGAGTCTCTTCACCGGCGCCGGGATCGTCGCCAGCATGGTGCTGCTCTCGCAGGCCGCCAGGACGCTGCCGATCGGTACGGCGTACGGCGTGTGGGTCGGGATCGGCGCGGCCGGCGCGGCGGTGGTCGGCATGGTGGCCCTCGGTGAACCGGCGACCGCCGCCCGGATCTTCTTCGTCTGTCTGCTCCTGGTGGCCGTGGTGGGCCTGAAGGCGACGTCCGGCCACTAGGGCCTGCCTGTACGGGCGGATCTTCGTGCCCGCGAAGATCCGCCCGTACAGGCCCGAGGTCCGGCCGGCCAGCCCTGACGTCCGGCCCGACAGGCCCAAGGTCCTGCCGTACAGGCCCGAGGTCCGGCCCGACAGGCCTGACGTCCTGTCGGCCAGGCCCGAGGTCCCGCCGGACGGGACCTCGGGCCGTCGTTCTCAGGGGCCCCGGGGCTACTGCCTCAGGCCGGGGTGCGGGGTGCGCCGTTGCCCCCGGCGCCGTCCGTGGCGCCCCCGCCCCCGTCGCCGCCCCGGCCACCGCCCGAGATGAGCCCGTCGGTCAGGCCGTTCGACTGCCCCTGGCTCCGGCCCTGCGATCCGCCGTCGCCCTGGCCGCCGTCCGTACCCCCTCCGCCGCCGCCCGTGCCCTGCCCCTGCGTCCGGCCCTCGGCCCCGCCCTGGTTCCCGCCGGCGTCGGCGCCCTCGCCGCGGCCCTGTGCCGCGCCCCCGTTCTGGCCACCGGTACGGCCGGGTGACACGGGCTGTCCCGAGATGCCTGGGCTCTCCGACTGCCCCGGCGACTCGGGCTGTTCGGGGCTGCCGGACTCGTCGTCCGGCGGCTCGATCTCGTCCACGCCGTCCTCCAGGGTCAGCTCGAAGTCCCTGGCGTCGGTGCCCTCCAGCGCGGCGGCCGTGAACTGCCCCCAGATCTGCGCCGGCGGCCCGCCCCCGTTGACGCGCGCCAGGCCGAGCGCGCCGTACAACGGCTTCTGGCGTGCCGTTACGGGGTCCGCGCCCATGATCGCGACGACGGTCGCCAGGTCGGGCGTGTAGCCGGCGAACCAGGCCGCCTTGTCGTCCTCGGCCGTACCCGTCTTGCCCGCCGCGGGGCGGTTCGCGGCCTGGGCCGCCGTGCCCGTGCCACCCTCCACCACGCTCCGGAGGATCGCCGTGGTGGTGTCGGCGGCCTGGCGGCTGACGGCCTGCGTGGGCTTCTGGCGCGGCAGTTCGACGGTCGTACCGTCCTTGGTGATCTTCGTGACCATCGTGTACGTGCCGTGTCTGCCGTGGTTCGCGAGCGTCGCGTACGCCTCCGCCATGTCGAGCACGCTCGCCGTGGCCGGGCCGAGGGCGATCGACGGCGACGCGGTGAGGTCGGGGGTCGATTCGGGGATGCCGAGGCGGACGGCGGTGTCCCGGACCCTGCCGGGGCCGACGTCCTGCGCCATCTGCGCGTAGACGGCGTTGACGGACTTGTCGGTGGCCTCGCTGACGGAGACGGGGCCGTACGAGACGTCGTCCTCGTTGGCGGGGTCGTACCCGATGGCGCCGTCGGGGCCCTCCACCATGCGCTTGTTGGTGCCGTCGTACTCGGTGCTGGGGGTGATCTGTTCGCCGTCCTGGGTGTGCGAGCCGTTCTCGACGGCGGCGGTGAAGACGAACGGTTTGAAGGTGGAACCGACCTGGTAGTCGCGGCGGGTCGCGTTGTTGACGTACTGCCGGGTGTAGTCGACGCCGCCGTACATGGCGACGACCTCGCCGGTGGCCGGGTCGATGGACGCGCCCCCGACGCGTACGTTCCGGTCGGCCGCGCGTCTCTCGTCGACCTTCGAGGTCACCTGCTGGTCGACCGCGTCGACGAGGGCCTTCTGCTTCGGCCGCTGGAGCGTGGTGGTGATGCGGTAGCCGCCGGTGGCGAGGGTGTTGTCGTCCAGGATCTCGCTGTTGGTGAGGTAGTCCTCGACGGCCTGGACGATGTAGCCGCGCTGTCCGGAGAGCCCGGTGGACGGCTTGGCCTTGCCGGGCAGGGGGAAGACCATGGCGTCGCGGTCGTCGGGGGAGAGCCAGTTCTCCTTGACCATGCCGTCGAGCACGTAGTTCCAACGGCCCTCCGCCTGCGGCATGTTCTCCGGGTGCAGGGCGACGTCGTACGCGCTGGGCGCGTTGAGGAGCGCGGCGAGGAAGGCGCCCTCCGCGGTGTCGATCTTCTGCACGTCCTTGCCGTAGTAGGCCTGCGCGGCGGCCTGGATGCCGTACGCGTTGCGGCCGAAGTAGCTGGTGTTGAGGTAGCCCTCCAGGATCTGGGCCTTGCTCTCCTCGCGGTTGAGCTTGATGGCGATGAAGAACTCCTTCCCCTTGCGCACGAGGGTCTGTTCCTGCGCGAGGTAGTAGTTCTTGACGTACTGCTGGGTGATCGTGGAACCGCCCTGGGTGCCCTTGCCGGTCATGGTGTTCCAGGCGGCGCGGACCATGCCCTGCGGGTCGATGGCGGGTTCGTTGTAGAAGTCCCGGTCCTCGGCGGCCAGTACGGCGCGGCGGACGCTCTGGGGGATGTGGGAGAGCGGCACGTTCTCGCGGTTGACCTCGCCGTCGCGGGCGAGCTGGCTGCCGTCCTCGTACAGATACACGTTGGACTGGGCCACGGCGGCGACGTTGGCGGCCGGGATCTGGACGAGCGTGTAGCCGGCGATGAAGCCGCCGATGAGCACGAGCGAGCAGAACAGGAACCCGCCGAGCAGCATCCGCCAGGTGGGGAAGATCCGACGCCAGCCGCTGCGCCCGCGGCGGGCCCTGCGGGCTGTCCGCCCGCCGCCGCCTCTGCCGCCCCCGGGGCCGCGGCCGTACCCCGTGCCGCGGCCGATGTCGATCGGGTCGCGCGGGGGCCAGCCCTGCTGCTGCGCGTCGCTCATGTGTGCGGAGGCTCCTCGGCCGGGTCGAATCGGTGGTTACGGGCTATCCGGGTGATTCGTGTGCGGCACCATGAAACACGGTCGAAGCGGGGCGAAGGCCGCCGGGCGGATAACCGCTCGCGGTGGCTGACCCCCTTGGGCTAGGGTCGTGCGCTTTGGTGCCGTACAGCGGAAACGGCGCGAGGAGACCACACGTAACGGGACCGAGGGGGAGTGCTGGGGTGCGTCTGTACGCCGTGGTCGCCGCAGGCGGGTTCCGCCGGCACGCGACGTACCGGACCGCGACGGCCGCGGGGGTGTTCACCAACACCGTCTTCGGCTTCATCGTGGCCTACACCTTCACGGCGCTCTGGGAGCAGCGCCCCCAGCTCGGCGGCTACGACCTCTCGCAGGCGGTCACCTACGTCTGGATCGGCCAGTCGCTGCTGATGACCTGCGCCATGATGGGCGGCGGCTTCGAGGACGAGTTGATGGACCGGATCCGCACCGGCGATGTCGCGATCGATCTCTACCGTCCGGCCGACCTCCAACTGTGGTGGCTGGCAAGCGACTTGGGTCGCGCCGCCTTCCATCTGCTGGGGCGCGGGATCCTGCCGATGGCGTTCGGCGCGCTCGTCTTCGACCTGGCGCTGCCCGAGAACCCGCTCGTCTGGGTCGCGTTCCTCTTCTCCGTCTTCCTGGGGGTCCTGGTCAGCTTCGCCGTGCGCTTCCTCGTCGCGCTGTCGGCCTTCTGGCTGCTGGACGGCGCGGGGGTCGGCCAGATCACCTTCCTGGCGGGGATGTTCTTCTCCGGGATGCTGCTGCCCCTGACGCTCTTTCCCGGGCTGCTGGGGGAGGTCGCGAGGGCACTGCCGTGGTCGTCGCTGCTCCAGATCCCGGCGGATGTCCTCCTGGAGCGGCACACGGGGTGGGGGCTGTTGGGGGCGTTCGCGTTCCAGGCCGGGTGGGCGCTGGCGCTGCTGGCGCTGGGGCGGCTGCTCCAGTCCCTGGCGACGCGACGGGTGGTGGTGCAGGGTGGCTGACGGGGTGTCGGAGGTATCGCAGGCGTCGCAGGTGTCGGAAGTGTCGGATCTGGAGTGGTCGCGTCCGCGTCTGTGGGAGGGGCTGCGCGCGTACGGCCTGATCGTGGCCATGTGGGTGCGGTCGACGATGGCCTACCGCGCGTCGTTCGCCATGACGGCCTTCGGGAACTTCGCGGCCACCGCGTTCGACTTCGTGGCGATCCTGCTGATGTTCTCGCACGTCGACCGGCTGGGCGGCTACTCGCTCACGGAGGTCGCCTTCCTGTACGGCTCCGCGGGCGCGGCCTTCGGCCTCGCCGACCTGCTGTTCGGCTCGATGGACAGGCTGGGGCGCCGGGTCAGGGACGGCACGCTCGACACCCTGCTGGTACGGCCGGCGCCGGTGCTCGCCCAGGTCGCGGGGGACCGGTTCGCGCTGCGGCGGCTGGGCCGGATCACCCAGGGGCTGCTGGTGCTCGGATACGCGCTGACGACGCTGGACATCCCGTGGACGCCGCTGAAGGTGGCGATGGTCCCGATGATGATCCTCAGCGGCGCGGCGATCTTCGCGGCGGTGTTCGTGGCGGGCGGGGCGTTCCAGTTCTGGGCGCAGGACGCCGCGGAGGTGCAGAACTCCTTCACGTACGGCGGGACGACGCTGCTCCAGTACCCGCCCACGGTCTTCGCGAAGGACCTGGTGCGCGGGGTGACGTTCGTGGTGCCGCTGGCCTTCGTCAACTGGCTGCCGGCGCTGTACGTGATGGGCCGTGAGGATCCGCTGGGGCTGCCGGACTGGGTGGCGTTCCTGCCGCCGCTGGTGGCGGCGGGGTGCTGCGTGCTGGCGGGACTGGCGTGGCGGGTGGGGCTGCGCGCGTACCGGAGCACGGGGAGTTAGCGGGACGACCCCGACCGAAGACCTGGACCGAGGACCCGGACCGAGGACCCGGACCGACGCGCGCGGCCTCGACCGAGGACCTGGACCGAGCACCTGGAACGAGAACCGGAGAGGAACACGTAATGGATTCGGACGGCTCCGGTTTCATCGAACTGGACGGCATCGAGAAGGTCTTCGACGTACGGCGGAAGGCGGGCCTGCTGCGCCGTGAACGGCATCAGGTACGCGCGGTCGACGGCATCAGCTTCCGCGTGGCGCGCGGCGAGATGGTCGGCTACATCGGCCCCAACGGCGCGGGCAAGTCCACCACCATCAAGATGCTCACCGGCATCCTCACGCCGAGCGGGGGCCGGCTGCGGGTCGCCGGAATCGACCCGTCGCGCGAGCGTACGAGGCTGGCGCGCCGTATCGGCGTGGTCTTCGGCCAGCGCACGACGCTGTGGTGGGACCTGCCGCTGATCGACTCGTACCGGCTGGTGCACCGGATGTACCGCATCCCGGACAAGCGCTACCGGGAGAACCTGGAGCGGTGCGTCGAACTGCTCGAACTGGGCGAGCTGCTGGACGTTCCCGTACGGCAGCTCTCGCTCGGCCAGCGGATGCGCGGCGACATCGCGGCGGCGCTGCTCCACGACCCCGAGGTGCTGTATCTCGACGAGCCGACGATCGGCCTGGACGTGATCTCCAAGGCCAGGGTCCGGGAGTTCCTGCGGGATCTGAACGCGCAGAGCCGTACGACGGTGCTGCTGACCACGCACGACCTCACGGACATCGAGCAGCTCTGCGCGCGGGTCATGGTCATCGACCACGGTCGGCTGGTGTACGACGGGGCGCTCACCGGGCTGCACGAGGTGGGCGAGAGCGAGCGGACCCTGGTGGTCGACCTCGAACGCGAACTGCCGCCGGTCGAGGTGCCGGGGGCGCGGGTGGTGAAGGTGGAGGGGCCCCGGCAGTGGCTGGCCTTCCCGGCCGCGGCGTCGGCGGCGCCGCTGGTGGCGCGGATCGCGGCGGAGTATCCGCTGATGGACCTGTCGGTGCGGGAGCCGGACATCGAGTCGGTCATCGCGAAGATGCTGTCCAGGCGGACGGTCCCGGAAGCCTCGCCGCCTCCGGAGGCCGTGGCGTCGGCGGCGCCGAGTGAGGACGACGCTGAGCGCACCGCGCTGTGACGTCCGACTCACCTTTGACTAGGCTGACAACATGACGAGTGAACTTCCTGAGATGCGCGCATCGGACGCCGAGCGCGAGCGCGTCGCCGAACTGCTGCGCGATGCCCTGTCGGAGGGGCGCATCGACATGGAGGAGTTCGACACTCGCCTCGACGCGACGTACAAGGCCCGTACGCGTGGTGAACTCCAGCCGCTGGTCCGGGACTTGCCCGCGGCGGGCTCGACCGCCGACCTGACCCCCGCCCGCTCTTCCGACACGGTCGAGGGCGCGGGCCGGTGGGCGACCTGGATCGGCCGGGGGCGCGCGACGTCCCGTGCGGCCTTCTCCATGTGGGGAGGGTTCAACCGCAAGGGCACATGGACGGTCGGCCGACGGTTCCACGCGTTCACGATGATGGGCGGCGGCCAGATCGACCTGCGCGAGGCGCGTTTCGAGGGACGCCAGGCGACCATCCGCTGCTTCGCGCTGATGGGCGGCATGCACGTGGTCATCCCGCCGGACATGGACGTCACGGTGCGCGGCCTGAGTCTGATGGGCGGCTTCGGTGAGAGCGGTGAGACCACGGAGATGAGCCCCGGATCGCCGCAGGTGGTCATCACGGGGTTCGCCCTGATGGGCGGGGTGGGTGTGGAACGCAAGATGAGATCGGCGGAGAAGCGCCGCCTCAAGGAGGAACGCAAAAAAGCGGAACTGGAGAACGACAGGCTCCGCAAGGAACTCGACTGAGGGGTGGGCCTGGGGCGTTCGTGGCGGTGTTCGCTCGTCGCGGATCGTTCTCCGGAGTGTTCGCGCCGCACTGATCGTCCCGCAGCGATCACGCGGCTCTGTTCGCTCGCCGTGCCGAGCGGCCGCCGCGGATCGCTCGGCGGTGATCGTCCGGCGCGTGCTCAGAGCCGTGCCGGTTCCTTGCCCACCAGGTCCTCGATGTCGACGAAGCGGCCCATCGCCGCGTAGCCGTCGTCGCTCGGGTGCAGGCCGTCGCCCGAGTCGTACTCGGGCCGCAGCCGGTCGGGGGCGTACGGGTCGCGTACCAGCCGGTCGAAGTCGACCGTCCTGTCGAAGACGTCGCCCGACCGGATCGCGTCGTTGACCCGGTCCCGTACCCCTTCCAGCCGGTCGGTGTGGCGCGGGTTGCCGCCGAAGGGTGTGAGCGTCGAGCCGACGACCCGCAGACCCCAGGCGTGCGCCTGCCGGGTGAGGCTCCTCAGACCGGCGGTGATCCGGCCCGGGTCGGTCTCGTTCGGCCGGCGGATGATGTCGTTGATGCCCAGCTCCACGAAGACGACCTCGATGCCCGCCTGGCCCAGCACGTCCCGCCCGAAGCGGGCGACGGCGCTCGGCCCCTTCCCGGCGGGGAGGCTGGACCGCAGGACGCGATTGCCGCTGATGCCCGCGTTGAGTACGCCCAGACCGCTGCCCCGCACCCGGTCCGCCAGCGTGTCCGTCCAGCGCCGGTCGGCGTCGTACGACGAGCCGATGCCGTCCGTGATCGAGTCACCGATGACGACGACCGCGCCGCGCGCCCGCCGGTTGAGTACGTCGACGGCGGTGAGGTAGCGCCAGACCGGGGCGCCCTCGGCGTACGCGGCGCCACTGAGGTCCCGCGTACGGTCGCCCAGGGCCGTGTACGAGGTCCGGAGTGCGCGCGGGTGGTACGTGACCGGGCCGCCGGGCGCGGGGGTGTGGAGCGTCACCAGGAGGTCGGAGTCGTACGGCACCCGGAGCCGTACGAGATCGCTGACGACGTGCCCGCCCGGCGGGACGACGACGGACGCCTTCCTGCCGAAGGTGATCAGCCGCATGGTGCCGGGCGCGGCGCTAGCCCCCCGCTCTCCGACCTCTCCGACCTCTCCGACCTCTCCGACCTCCTCTCCGGACTCTCCGGACTCTCCGGACTCCCCGGCCGCGACGGCGACGGAGGCGCGCCCGATGAGCAGGGGCTCGCGGCTGAAGAGGTTGGAGAGCGTGATGCGCGCGGCGGTGCCGCCGATGCTGGTGTGTACGACGTTACGGATGGAGCGCCCGACATGGCCGTGGGGCACCCCGGGCTCGACCCCCGCCGGCGCGGCGGCCCAGGTCCCGGTCCACGCGTCGGCGGAAGCGGGTGCCGCGGACCCCACCGGCGTACGGGCCCGGGCCCCTGCCTCACCACCGGACGCGGCGGTCCGATCACCGCCGTTCTCGCCATCGGATTCCCCGCCGTCGCCCAGCGCGCCGACCCCGACGAATATCGTGGCGCACACCAGTACCACGACTGTCATAAGGCCCGCGAGCAGGACGAATCCCCGTTGTCTGTCCATGTCCCCCGTGCTCCCTCACACCTACGTACAAAGGACATCATCCGGCATGGCGCGGGAACTCGGGATGCGCCCCGGGAGTACCAGAGGTAGGGACAATGCGCACGGATGGGTGAGGGGTCCCGTTGGCGGGCCGGTTTTGGGTACGGGACGGTAGGTCACGGCGGCACGTACGCGGATGGGTGGAGTGAATGGAACGACGCGATCCGGCTGATCCGGACGGCACGACGGGGTCCGGGGCCAGGTCAGGGGCCGGCGACGGGGCGGCGGGCACGGGTCCGGGGCGCGGTGCGCCCGGGGCCGATGCCGCCGGCAACGGCGGTGCCCGTTCCGGCGAGACGTCGGGCGGGCCGTCGGGGGCGACGTCGGGCGGGCCGTCCGGCGGGCCGGCGGGCAGGTCCGCGACGGCCATCAGCGCTCGTACGGACGAGGGGCAGGGCGGGCGCGCGGGCGCGAGCGCCGCAGGCAGGGGCACGGGCGACGCGGCAGGTGCCGTCGCGGCATCCGGAGCAGGTTCTTCCGCCCTGGGCGCGGGCCCCGGCTCCGCCCCCGGCCCCGGCTCGGGCCCCGGCAAACGCACACCGTTCTCCCCGCTCGGCTTCACCGCGGCGGACGAGGAGAAGCGCCGCGGCGTCCGCCGTATGAAGGCCACCGCGACGAGCCTGCTGCTCTCCGTCGCGATCATCTACATCCTCGCCACCTGGGCGGAGAATTCGGGCGTCACCGGCTGGCCGGGGTATGTCGCCGCGGCGGCCGAGGCCGGCATGGTGGGCGCCCTCGCGGACTGGTTCGCGGTCACCGCCCTCTTCCGCCACCCGCTCGGGCTGCCGATTCCGCACACCGCGATCATCCCGAACAAGAAGGACCAACTCGGCGCCTCGCTCGGCTCGTTCGTGGGCGAGAACTTCCTCTCCGGCGATGTCGTACGGACCCGGCTGCGCGGCCTGGGCATAGGCCACCGCCTCGGCGCCTGGCTGGCCGAGCCCGCCCATGCCGACCGCGTCACCGCCGAACTGGCCACGGCCCTGCGCGGCGCGCTGACCGTCCTGCGGGACAGCGACGTCCAGGCCGTCGTGGGCGAGGCGATCACGCGCCGCGCGGACGCCGCCGAGATCGCCCCCGGCATAGGGAAGATGCTGGAACGGGTGGTCGAGGACGGCGCCCACCACCGCGCCGTCGACCTGATCTGCGTCCGCGCGCACGACTGGCTCGTCGAGCACGGCGATTCGGTGATGGACGCGGTGCAGGGCGGCGCGCCGGGCTGGACGCCGCGTTTCGTCGACCGCAGGATCGGCGACCGCGTCTACAAGGAACTGCTGCGCTTCGTCACGGAGATGCGCGACATGCCGAGCCACCCGGCGCGCGGCGCGATCGACCGCTTCCTCACGGACTTCGCCTCCGACCTCCAGTCGGACACCGAGACACGGGCGCGCGTCGAGCGCCTCAAGTCGGAGATGCTGGCCCGCCCGGAGGTACAGGACATCATCGCGTCGGCGTGGTCCTCCGTACGCGCGATGATCATCGCCGCGGCCGAGGACGACCGCAGCGAACTGCGCCTCCGCGCCCGCGCCTCGCTCCTCTCGCTCGGCGCCCGCCTGGCGACGGACGAGCGGCTCCAGCGGAAGCTTGAGGGCTGGGTGGAGGACGCGGCGGACTACGTCGTGACGACGTACCGCGGCGAGATCACGTCACTGATCTCCGACACCGTGGCGAGCTGGGACGGCAAGCACACGTCCAAGAAGATCGAGGCGCACATCGGCCGCGACCTGCAGTTCATCCGTATCAACGGCACGGTGGTGGGTGCGCTGGCCGGTCTGCTGATCTATACGATCTCGCATGCGCTGACCGGTTAGCGCGTACGGATCCCGCCACGACCGATGAGTTCCGTGGCGAGGTCCGGTCCCCCATACAGCTGACGCAGACACTCACCCAGGAGACCTTCGATGCGCACACTCATCACGACCGCCTTCGTCTCGCTCGACGGCGTCGTCGAGGCCCCGGGCGGCGAGCCGGGTTACCGGAACTCGGGCTGGACCTTCAAGGACGTGGAGTTCCTCCCCGAGGCGTACGAGATCAAGGGCCGCGAGCAGCAGGAGGCCGCCGCCATGCTGCTGGGGAGAACGAGTTACGAGGCGTTCAGCCCGGTCTGGCCCGGCATGGAGGAGTTCGCCCAGTACAAGGTGATGCCGAAGTACGTGGTCTCCTCCACCCTCACCGACGACCAGCTGGTCACGGACTGGGGCCCGACGGCGATCCTGCGCTCGCTCGACGATGTCGCCGCGCTGAAGAAGACGGAGGGCGGCCCGATCATCGTCCACGGCAGCGCCACCCTGAACCGGAACCTGTCGGACGCCGGCCTGATCGACCGGTATCACCTGCTGGTCTTTCCGCTTCTGCTCGGCGCGGGCAAGCGGCTGTTCAGCGACACGGACAAGGACGCGCAGAAGCTGCGGCTCGTGGAGCACGAGACGTACGCCAACGGCCTGCAGAAGAACGTCTTCGACGTCGTCCGCTGACGACGGTCCGAGACCTTCCCCGACGCTCCCCTGCTGGGTGTGTGAACCGGACCGTCCGGCCCACACACCCGGCAACCACGGGGGAGTGTGCTCTTCAGTACGTACCTGCGTACGTAGGCGTTCAACGGCAGGACCGGCTTACGGGGCTGAACAGGCGCTGAACGCAGCTCAGACCACACAAGGGGACAACTTCCAGCGATTTCAGCTACACAGAGTCACGACTGGGCAGAACTCGTCCATGCCGAAACCCACGACAGCGAACACCGCGGCGATCGACCGGCTGGCCCGTACCCAGCGACGGCTGGCGACCGCCGGCCAACTGCGCGCCGCAGGCCTCCCCTCCAGTACGGCGGTACGCCGCTGCGCGCCGGGCGGTCGCTGGCAGCGGCTGCTGCCGGGGGTCGTCCTCATACAGACGGGCAAGCCGGACATCTGGCAACAGCTGCTGGCCGCGGTCCTGTTCGCGGCCAGGGGCGCCTCCCTGATGTCGGGCCACACCGCCGTACTCACGGGCGAGGCGGTCCTGGCGATCTACGGCGTACGAGGCGCCCGCACCGACCGGGCCGACGTCCTGATCCGCGCGGGCCGCCAGCTCCACGACCGCTCGTACGTCCGCCTCCACCCCACCCGCCGCTGGCCACCGACCCTGCGCGGCGAGGGCATCCCCTGTGTTCGCGCGGTCCGGGCTGCCTCCGACTTCGCGGCCCACGAGCCCTCACCCGACCGGATCCGCGCCCTGCTGGTGAGCACGGTCCAACGGGGCCGCTGCCACCCGGACGACCTGCGCGCCGAACTCCACGCGTCCCACGCCCTGCGCAACCCGGCGGCCCGCGCGGTCCTGGACGACCTCCGCGTCGGCATCGGCTCCATCGCGGAGGCCGAAACCCGCGACACCCTGCTGAGCGCCGGCATCCCCGACCCGCTCTGGAACCCCGTCCTGCTGACCCCGGAGCGCACCTTCCTGGCCCGCCCGGACGCGTACTGGCCGGAGGAGGGGGTGGCGCTGGAGGTGGACTCGGCGGAATACCACATGGGCATCGCCCAGTACCGCGCCACCCTGCGCCGCCGCCTCCTGCTGGAAGCCCACGGGGTGGGAGTGCTGAGCGTGACACCGACACTGGTCCGCGACCACCCGGAGGAGTTGGTCACGGCGGTCCTCACCAAACTCCACCTGGCAACAACCCGCACAACCCGCCCAACGGTCATCCTCCGCCCATGACGACCGCGTTCAACTGAAGGGGGTGGTGATCAGGCGATCACCACCCCCTTCAGTCGCACTGACCGTTCGGGCCCCTCAGGACTCGCAGGGTTCCGGCGGATCCGCATCGAGGCCAGGGCCGTCCTCCTCCTGTACGAGGTCGAACTCACGGCGCGACACGTCGTGATAGCCCTCGCATTCGATGGTGCAAATGGCGTTGTCGGGCGAGTGAGTGAGCGAGACCGACGCCGTACCGTCAGCGGGAACGGAGAAGCTGTACTCGACCATCCTCTGCGCGATCACGTGTGAATCCTTTCGGGGAGCTCCATGAGAGGGACGGGTTCCGTGGGGGAGCAACCACACGTCTGTGTCCACATAGCGCTACAAATATGGACAAAGGGTTCCTGGCGTTTACGCCTTCCCGGCTCCTTGTGACCGTGCGTGCGAGGAGGTGGGAATCACGTCCGGCGCCGGGAGATTTTTGCTGCCGATTAAGCTGCGCTCCTGTCGGGCGATCGTACACGCGTTCAGGTCGCGAGGTGTGCCGATTGTCGTACGGGCGTGGCGTGTTGATCGAGGGGGTGGTGAATTTGATGTGTAATGACCGATTTAGTCGAATGTCGATAGTGGAACTCTTAATTTCATCTCCCGCGATGAACTTTGATCTTGTACGCTCCTGGGGACGGATGACGAGAGGGAGTTGCAGTGGCACAGGATTTCGGGGACTGGCTGATCGGCATGCTCAACCAGCGAGGCCTGAACCAGAAGGAGTTGGCCGTCATGGTCGGGGTGACGCCGGCGGCGGTCAACGCCTGGGCGAACAGCCGCTCAGTACCCCGGTACCAGAAGATCGCGGCCATAGCGGAGGCATTGGGTGTCGCCGTCGAGGACGCGGTGAGCCTGCGTCCACCGGAATCGTCAAGCTCGGAGCTTGAATGGATCTTTCAGCATGCGCCCGAGGACGGCAGCAGGATCGGAGGCAACGCGGCGGCCTATGCCTTCGCCGCGAACCTGGAAGTTCTTGCACGCGAGGCGACGCAGAACAGTCTCGACGAGAGGTTTCTGCAAGAACAACCCGTCACCTCACGCTTCGTGCTCCATGAGTTGACTGGCGATCACCTGAACGACTTCCTGGCCGCTCTGAGGTGGGACTCGATAAGGCAGCACCTGGGAACGGCGGCGGACAGACGACAGAAGGCCGGCCGGGTATTGGTCGATGGCTTGAACGAACTCGAGCGAACCGGTCGTCTTGTCCTCCTCCGCATTGACGACTACAACGCCAGCGGTCTGACCGGGCCGGAGTACGGTGACGGTCGTTTTGCGCGGGTCGTCCGTCGCACCCTGGACAGCGGCAAGGGAGGGGCTCAGGGAGGCTCGTACGGGCTCGGGAAAGCCGCTCTCTGGGCAACAAGTCGTTTCGGGTTGGTCCTGGTCAACAGCACATTGTCCGAGAGGCAGGACGGCCGCCAGGAGCGGCGCATGGCGGGTCGGTTGGAACTACCCTGGCACGTGTTGGACGGAGAAGAGTTCGCCGGGCCGGCCTGGTTCGGCGCTGCTGACCACGAACGGAAAAACGCCGCACGATCTTGGTGGGCCGACAGGGCTACCGCGGAGAGCCTGTACCTGGAGAGGGACGACTCCAGCCCAGGGACCTCGTTCCTTGTGGTGGGTGCTTACGACGGGACCGGCGACACCGAGGAACTGGAAGAGATGCAGGACCAGTTGACCACCGGTATCGCCCGCAACTTCTGGGCCTCGATGGTCGGCGGTGAGCAGGCCGGACCCATGCTGCGAGCGTCCGTCGCGTCATGGCGGAACGGAGTGCCTGTGGTGCGCGAGCGGCTCATCGATCCGCACATCCACGAGCCGGCCAGATCCCGGGCAGTCAAGGCATTCCTCGATGGGAGCACCGCCAGTGAGCTGACGTCGCGCGAGGACGTGCTGCAGGCTTCGGTACAGCTCAAGTTGCCGGCTCGTAAGCGGCCTCGGGGCGATGTCGCCAAGTCTGTTCAGTTCCACGACGCAGTCCTGCTCATCACCCCGACGCCCGAGGACGACCCGAGGCCGGACCACATTGCCTACATGCGTGCAAACCGAATGGTTGTCAAGAACAAACGTGTCAGCGATCTACCCTTGGGGCATCGTCGATTCCAAGCGGTCCTGCTGGCCGGCCTGGCAACCGGAAACAGTGGCTCGGATGCTCTCGAAGCCGAGCAGTTCCTGCGTACTGCAGAACCTCCGGACCACAACGACTGGACAAGCACCGAAGACCTCACTGCGACGTACGTGCGCGGTGCCCGACAGTGCATCTTGAACTTCAAGAGAGCCGCAGAGCAAGAAATTCGTGAACTCTTGAGGGGGCAGGAAGCGGAGAGCGAAGCGGACGAGGGTCCACAAATTCTTAGAGACCTGCTGGTCCTGGGTGTTCCGAAGAAGTCACGTACACCAGGTGTTCCGTCGGTGCACGCCGTATCGGGAGACGTATCCGAAGGCGGTGCCTGGCATCTGAGAGTGACAGTGAAGCTCCCGGCAAGAGACGAACCTTGGGTGCTTGCACCCGTTGCACGTTTCGTTGTTCGTTCCGGAGGGAGCATTCCTGTGGATTGGATTGGGACGTTGGTTCCTGAGCAGAATTGCGAGCTTACGGCGAACGGGAATCTCCGATTCAGTGAAGGAACTTCACGAGGGGTGTTCACGGGAGTCACTGACGTATCCAGTCACCCTGTGGTGGCCAATATGTCTTGTGTCGAGGTCGATGTACCTCGGGCCAAGGAGATTGTACAGTGAAGACTGTATTCCCCTATCCGATAATTGCCAACCGGATAGACCTCGTTGTGGATAAGGTCTGGGTGGATAATATTCCACTTTCTCTCGGACTTGTGTCCGACGGTGAGCGGGTTATCGCCCTTCACGCAATCAAGCGTGATTGGAATGAAATCCGTATCAAGGTGGCTGTCACGGCCGACGGCGACGAAATATTGTCCGGCCCCTGGGGGAATCCGTCCTGTCTGGCGATGTTGCACAACAGAAAGACGAAGGTTCGTTTGACGTTCCCTCTCCAGGAGGAAAGGGCAGGCGTCTGGAGTGGCGAAATTGAGCTGCGTCAAGGAGAGCAGTTGGGCCGATGTGAGATCGATGCTTGGATCGTGGCTGGCGTCAAGGGGTCGGAAAACCGCTTGATCGGTCGGGCGTCACACCGTTGGAGTGCGGATTTCGAAGCCAAGCAACCTACCAGGCAGAGAAGCATTAAGATGGTCTGGAAAGATTTCTCGGACCACCCCTTCCTCCAGGATTTTCGAGACGATCCGTGGATGCTCGATGCGGAGGTGGGTGAACCCATTCTTTATCTCAACTCGTCCATTGAGGGTTTCCGTGCAGTGCTGGATTCGCCTTCCAGCACTGAGCAGAAAATTGTGCGGGAGATGATGGCCACTCAAATTGCTGCAGAGGCCTGGACTGCGATGTTCAACACCGCTCTCTATGCGAGTACGGTGGATGAACATGGTGCGGCCGAGTGGCCGGGCGGCTGGCAGGAAGAGGTTCTTAGGAAGATGCTCCCCGATCTCTTTCCCGAAATATCTCCCGACGAGGCGCTGACGGAACTTGTGGGCCGTCGGGCAGGTGGAGAAAATGGATCGGACCTGCATGCGCGTCTTATGCATTCGGCCACGCTCAACTCCCGAAAGCAGAAAACCGTGGCGAACACCGTCAGGGCTTTGACGCGGATTGCCGGCGGGAGGAGTGAGGAATGAGCCCAATGAACGGTAATGATCTACCTTCAAGGATAGGTCGACTACCGGATCTTGTTGCGGCCCGCGCGATCACGCCAGGCGTCCTGCAAGGCTACGAGAAGCTTTCTTTCAGCTCTTTCAAGGGTAAGATCGAGGACCCTATCGACGACACGGTGAGATGGGACGCAGAGCCCATCAGGGAATTGCTGGCAGAGGCGCAACGTCGCTTCGCGGACGGTCCGTCCACTGCGAGCGACGCATGGCTCGCTCCCCGTCTCCACTACATATTGCGACTCACAAGGAGTGAGGCGTCGGAATCGGGGTTGTGGAATTTTCTGGCTCTGTGTGTGGCGCCTGAATTTGTGTATTGGCGTTGGGGTGCTGGATCCGGCGGCCCGGGCGTCAGGCAGACGGCGCGTTTCTCGGGCAGATGGGATCTGCAATGCTTCTCTCGCCTGTGGTGGGCTGCGGAGCTCTTTCGTGACGGCGACAACTACGGGCCGGTTGTAGTCGCTTGCGGCAATCAAGACGTGCTGAATACAGTGTTGCGGCAGGAAATGATTCAGCACCGTCCTGCCGCGCAGGGCCTGTTGAGACTTCAGAAGGGCGACGTTGTTCGGACGGGACGGGACATGAACGCTGCCGCTTCGGCGGCAAACGCTGCTGCGGCCACTCTGGTGTACGAGGCCATGGCACCGGATGAGCTTCAGGACTCAGAAGCGCTGCGCGATTGGATTCTGGCTGCTGGGGACGCTGCGCCGGTCCAGTACGAAACTTTGCCCAGGGGCCCGGTAGACGGAAGTGTTCCTCACCGCTCGGCAGAGATCTTGGCAGAGTGGTTCGAAGAGCTCTTCAAGCACGCGCAGGTTCGGGGTAAGACCAAAATCGCGTAGATCATGCCGCCGTTTCTCGGGCCGGCAAGCTTCGATTCAGCTACGCAGCCGCTCATGAATGGCCTGGGCGAGCGCCCGGCCCAGGCCGACCGGAACGGCGTTACCGATCTGGCGGGCAATTTGCACCTTGCTGCCAAACCATTTGAAGTCGGCAGGAAATCCCTGAATAAGGGCTGCTTCGTAGTGGGTAATGGGACGGTCCGCGACCGGGTGGAGGTAGCGACCCTTTTCGGGTTTGTAGAACTCGGTGCGGATGGTGACAGACGGGCGATCCTTGTGCATTCGGCCCATCACGTCACCGGAACCGGAATTATGTTTGTCCCAGCTCTCCGTGGAGAGATATGTCCTTTTGCCGAGCACCGTGGCGAATTGCCCCCTGAGATCGTGGCGGTTGCCACCAGAGCTGATTGCCCTGTATCTCGCCAGTGACAGGGGCGTCGGATTTCGTCCGATGTGAAGTTCGGTGGTCTTGTAAGGCCCAGGCAGGACAACGCCCAAGGGCTTGTCCGTGCGTTCCGGCAGGTTGATCCTGCTCGTGGTCTCCTGTGTAAGTGAGAAGACCGCATCGCCGACCGCCAACCAGGGTTGGATACTGCCATTCTCGATGGTGCTGCCGTCAAGAGTGGGCTGTACCGCGCTGACGTCCCGGGCGTGCGTGGGGGCTGGATGCTCCAGGGCTGCTCCCAGGTCTTTGCGGGTTGCAATGACAATCGCCCGCCTTCGTGCCTGGGGGACGCCGTAATCCGCAGCATTGAGGATTTTGTGGCTCAACGTGTAGTTTTCGAGGTCACCCCCGTCTTTGGTCGATGCCCTGAGGTCTGCAAACTCCTGAGATCTAAAAAAGCGATCGACGTTTTCCAGGACAAAGATCTTCGGCTTGATCGTGGTAACGGCACGCATGTACTCGCGCCACAGCAGGTTCCGAGGATCGTCGGCCTTCGGAGGCTTCTTCGCGAGGTTGTCCCTGTTGAGCGCCGAAAAACCCTGGCACGGAGGACCACCCATGATGACGTCGACACACCCCGCATAGGAGCTCGCGTCCCAGTTGCTGATATCGATGTTGGCGACGTGCGCGGAGCCAAAATTTTCCGCGTAGGTTGCCGCAGCCGCTTCGTCAAATTCAACGGCTGCCACCGATTCGAACGGTGACGATCCCGGGCCGGCGGGCTCGTAGGCGCGAAAGCCTGCGGAGAATCCGCCGGCGCCCGAGAACAGGTCAACCACCTTGATCGTGGGGTCGGCCTGTGTCGCTGCCGAGGCGTTGCTGGTCGAGGTGGTCACCATGGTGCGTGAGTCTACTTGCCAAGATGATCTATTGGACCTGTCCCACCGTACAAGCTTCGTCGAGCGGCACTTGGGAACCTCACCCAGTCCTCAGACTCTACCAGCGGACCGTCGTAGGGCCGTCATGATCTGTCGACCCAGTGCAGCGGCCACAGGAGGAGGGGTGGTCTGACTGATCTGTCGGTACGCCGACGTCTTCCCACCCACGATCTCCCAATCGGTGGGGAAGCCTTGGAGCAGTGCTACCTGGTCAACCGTGATCTTTGGTAGCCCGTAACGAGGCTCGATGTCGAAGTTCCGGCGGAAGTCGGGTCCCGGTACTGAGTTGCCGATACTTCCGCCGTAGATGCCCCAACGGGCCCAAAGCGCCTTCGAACGTGTGGCTCCGAGATCGGCGCCCCCTCGACCGGTGGCGCCACCCATGATCAATGGGGCGGGCTCCGAAGCTTCGGCAGCCCAGTCGGCCGCCTCCGGCCACCCTGCCGAGGCCATCGACTCGTAAAGGGTGTCTCCGAGAGTTGGGCAGCGCTTGCAGGCGGGGGTGGGCCAGGTGAAGTGACTGAGGTCGTCGGGGTGCATGGCGACGATGAACCCGTGTTTCCTGCGCTGGGGCACGCCGAAATCGGTCGCTGTCAGTGTGGATGACACCATTTCGTACCCCAGGTCTTCGACCGCCTCCCGAACTGAGGCTCGAGCGGACTCGAACCTCGCGGCACGGAGAAAGGTGGGGATGTTCTCGATGACGAGAACTCGCGGCCTGATGTAGGCGGCCATGTCGAGCGTTGCCCGAAGAGTGTCACGACGGTCGTCCGTGGCGAGCTGCTTTCCGGCAATGCTGTAGGGAGACCGAGGGAGACCACAGCTCAGAACATCGGCAGAATTGAGGGGGTCGTGGTTCACCGGTTCCATTTGCTTGACATCATCCCGGACCGTATACCACCCAGGGCGGTTGCGAGCGAGGGTGGAGCAGGTGTCCGGGTCGATGTCGACTGCGGCCACGACATCGAATCCGGCGCGTTCGAGGCCCAGTGCTTGGCCCCCGACCCCGGCACACAACTCGATCGCGGTGAAACGTGGTCCGTGCTCGTGCATGTCCCCCCAATGCCGACAGCGTGAACTGAGTGCCCCGAATCTCATGCGTCCTTGGAATCGATCGTAGTGAATCGAACCACCTTCCCGTCACGACTTCGTGCGGTCGCCGGAGCCACAAAGGTGAACGCCATCACAACCCGGCTCGGATCCATTCGGCCAGACGTTTCGAATTCGGCCCTGTGCTCAGGTTCCACCACCGGGTAGAGGGATACCACTCCACGACGTTCCGCGACGTACTGCTCGGTTGTCGTGTTTCCTCCGTGGGGCAACGCGCCGGCGATGCGCAGGGCGACCGCGCGATGCTTGGGCTCGCTGATGGCGCCGAAGACGTCACCACGTCGGCGCCGGCGACCGAACCAGGAGAAGGCCCGTGAGGAAGCACCCATGGGAAGTCGTTTGTTCATGGAAGAGTGCTGAGGGGCCAGGACGACCCAGTCGTCCACCTTGGCCGGCGAGGCGAGAGTGATGTCTTCGAGGTAGGTGAGATGGGGGTCGAACCTCCCGGCGGCATCCCATTTGAGCGTTCGTAGCAGGGACAGGAGTTCGTCGGAGGAGATTCTTCCGGAGAGGGCGTCAAACCGGTGGTGTGTCGCCGCCTCGTCGTCGAAGTGGTAGGCGAACGAACTCGGTTCGCTCGACAACGACTCCAGGACCGGCGACCACAACTGAGTGTTGTGGCGCAGGGCTGGCGCTCCGGAGGGGTACGCGGTCGGTTCCTCCCACTTGCCCGGTGAATGAATCTCCACCAGGCGGGAGTTGTACATTTTGTTGGTACTCGCGGGTCGGAGCCAGGCCAGGTGCTGCGACACGAGGGGAGGCACCTGAGCCGGCGTGACCTGGGACTCGCCGTCGATCAGGGCCGAGTACTGCTGCAACTGGTCCCGGAAACTCTCTTCGTCGCGGCAGATTGCCTCGAAGGCTTCGTACAGGTCGATGTCCCGCGGGCCCATTGTCTCCTCCCGACCCAGGTAGAGGCGCACCAGATCCTGGTATCCCTTGCGGAAGCCGAACCACCGTCCCATCTGCATCAGAGTGGAGGCATTGTTGGTGCGGCGGCGGTAGTACGTGACAGTCAGGCCTTCGACAGTGAAGCCGCGAGCGAGCTTCTGGCCGCCGATGAGGATTTTCCAGAGAGGCCGCTTGTCGAAGTCCGCTTCGCCGTTTTCGATGTCCGTGTCGCCGTTGACCACGACGATCGGTTGATCGTCGCCGCCGATACGGATGGCCGCGGCGCCGACGTACGGCGAAAGATCCGCGTAGGAGGCCGGCACGGGGAAACCGTCGGCTCGAACGCGCGAGACCGGAGCGACGTCCTTCTCGAAGAGGTCGCGCAATCGGGCGTGACCATTCGGACCGGTGTAACCGGCGGACCACCACATTTTGTGGACTCGGCCGCGCAGCGCGCGGTGATCGGCCGTACGAACCGACTCGTGGATCAGCATGGTGTGGTGCTGGAAGTAGCGGTCACCCAGCCCGTTGCTCTCGCGGTAGAGCTTCATGGCCGCGGTGAGCACGAACATGTCCATTGCCTGCTGAAGGGCGGCGTCGTCCTCCTCCGATTCCAGGTGGATGTCGCGGACATGAGCCTTCTCATTGGAGTTGGCGAAGTTGCGGTCATCCAGTGGGATCGGTGAGTCCAGGTCGTGGAAGTCCTGGACACCCATGTACCCGTCGGGCCGAGGCAGGGAGACGATGAAGTCCTTGGGGAAGATGTCCTCGGCGTCGCTGGGGTCGATGAAGACGTTCGCGAACGGTGTCGCTGTGTAGCCGACGTACTGGGCGCGGGGGAGAAGGCGGAGCAACTCCGAGATCTTGTCGTTGATCGCGGTGCGTTCCGAGTCCTGCTTATTGGGATTCGCGGTGTTGACCGATGCTTCGTCGGATTCGTCGTCGATGATCAGAACCGGAATCTCGGAGAGCGGTGTCTTGATCTTGTTGAGATCTTTGACGAGTTTCCCGAGCACGGTCTTGTTCTTCTTGACCACCATCAAGCGGGCGGATGAACGGTGGAGATTGCGCGGGTCGTGCAGAGGGAGCGCGGGTTCCTGTTTCTCGAATTCCAGCGCCACGATTCCCTGGAGCAGACTCTTGTAGTCGTTGTCCCGTGTAGTCATACGGACGATGTCGAAACCACCCAGGGCGGAGGGAAGGCCGCCGTGGGACAGAAATTTACCCTGGGGCCATGCCGGGTCGTCGGCGTAGTCGGATTCGTACTCCGAAGCGCCGCGCAGGATGTTCTCGCGACCGACGAGCTCCATGTCCAACCTGCGCTGCGTCTGTGCCCTCAGGAGGTTGAGGGTGCCGCCGAGGACGATCACCAGGCGGTACCCCGAATCCACTGCCTTGGCGATGACGCCGGTGAAGTTGGCGGTTTTCCCCGACTGGACGTATCCGACAACCAGACCCTTGGACTGGTAGGCGTTGCGAGCCGTTGGATCGGCCAGGCGCTCCACGACGCGATCGGAAGCCGCGTCCAGGCTTGCGACCGCCGTTTCGGACCAGCCTTTCTCGGAGAGGAGTTGACGGTATGCGGGCCAGTACCAACTACGGCCCTGCTGCGACTGGGATGTGTACCAGGGTTTGAAGGTCTCGCTGATGACAACCGGTCCCGTTTCCTTTGGGACGGGGATCAGAGAATTGAGGATCTTCCCTGTTGCTTCGGCCAGCCCCAGAAGTGTCAGGACGGATTCTCGGCGTTCCTCTGTGCGGGGCTCGGTCTCCGACCATGTGGGGTTCTCCGAGTAGTCCCACTGCGTCAGCTGTTTGCGCCACAGTTCCACGAACTGGTCCGTGGCATGGGCGGCATTGAGAGTCTCGAAGAAGTCGGCCTCGGTGGCTAGCAGTGCGGCCTCCGGCCCCTCCTCCTCGGATTGATACTTCAAGGCGCGGAGGAGATTCTTGGGTCGGCTGTCCATCCCGGCAAGGGCCGACGTATGCAGGGTGAGCCGCAGCAGTTCGGAGCTGTTCATCATCATTCCTCGGCTTACGGGATGCGGATCTCGTGAAGTTCAATTGGGAATTCGGCCGACTGCGGAAGGCCACTCACATCGAGTGTGTACGTCACATCACGCACCCGATCCAGCACGTGCGCCGGCACCGTTCTCATATCGAGACGCGGTAGTCGGTCGTCGACCGCGATCAGGACGGGATCGTTGCGCATATGCCAGCGCTCGTCGTCCTGCGGTTCCGGATCCCAACCCGATGCGGAGAGTCGCGCGTCGAAAAGATCGAGAGTCGACGGAGCCTGCTCCGTGATCTCGTGGCGTACGGCGTGAACGGCGTCCCGTAGCGAACGTCCTTGGGCGCCACCTCGGGTGACCTGCAGGGAGAGAAGCCACAGGGGGCGATCACCGGTCGGTGTCAATTGACCGAGACCGTGAACAGTGTGGCTGCGTTGCTCGGAAGCGGTAGTTTTCACTTCGAGATCGAAGTCCACGAGCCCGAAGTCGTGTTCTTCGCCGTACGCGCCTTTCCAGGCCCGCACGGCGGCAGACCAGTCATGAGCGTGGGCGATGGAGGCAAGGGCGGAGAGCTCACCGAGCAGACCGATACGTTTCTGCGTTCCGATGCCCCTCGGACGTTCCAGGAGAGCGCTCCAGGCTCTTACTGTTTCGCCGAAGGCCTGATCCAACGTGCGTTGGTGGGTGACGATCCGGTCGGCCACGGCGTTCAAGAGATCGTGGAAGTCACGGACGAGCGCGGCTTGAGTGGTTCTGATGCGAGCCATACGCATGCCGCGCTCGGAGATCTGATCGATGCGGATCAGTGGTAGAGGCGATGTCGGGGGCTTGTGGCGGTTGTCCAGCTCCACGTAGAGGGCGATTTCGTCGTTGCCGCCAACCACATAGGAGACCTCGGGATGAGCCGAGGGTGCGGACAAACGGTAGGATGTCGCCTGATTTTCACCGAGGTAGTACTCGACGGAACGCCATGGAACGAACGGCTCGTCAGTCATGCTCTCCCACTCTGCCGAGCTCGGCCCGCGCCGCCGAGACGAGGATCGACTGCCAGAGCTGCAGGTTGTCCCGCTCTCGGCTGCCGCTGTACTCCTTCTCGAACACGTCGTGCAGCAGCACGTACATCAGGGACTTGATCAAGGGTGCGTCATTGGGTCCACCGCCGCGACCGCCCAGAATCGCTGCTCGGTAGTGCTGATTGAGGACGATCGAACGAGTTGGCCGATCGACCTCGAAAAAGAGCTCGTTGTCGAGTCGTTGCCAGCGGAGTGCGATGCCGTCCTCGTGCGGAATGATCGGAAGTTCCTCCACGATCGTTTCGAGTACGGCGCGATCGAGGCCCTCCCCAGGGGGCAGGACCGGCTTGCGCGCCGTGCCGGCGCGTTTACGGGCATCCCGATAGGCCGTGTCGCTCGATGTCAGGTAGTCGAGGAAGGTGAGTCCATTGCCGTCTGTCGCCGATTCGAGCGCGGAGGCGAACTCCGGGGATGCCTCGACGCCGGATTTCTTCACGGTGAGACGAAAAGCATCACCGGGGGAATCCGGGAGATCGACGGCGACGCGTGCCAATGAAAGATGCTGTTCGGCCTGACGGAACGTGTTCCAACCGCCTGCCTGGACGAGCCGGTTGTGCCGGTAGAAGTAGAAGCCCTGACGCTCCATGACCGAACCGACGGCTTTGTACTCGTCGAGATTCGACTTGGGTGTCCAGACGTGAGCGTCCAAGGTGATGTCACCGAACGAGGGCAGGGACGCCGTGAACCTACGGGGGTAGTCGGGATGGCCCGAGACCGGATAGCCGAAGGGGTTGAGAGGTTCGACGCCGAAATTCATGTAGATCGTTCCGGACCGCACGTCTTCCACGGCGATGGTGATGTTGAAGTCGTCGCGGGCCAGGAATCGGTGCAGATGGAGGCCGAGGTGAAGGCCCAACTTGTTGATCGTCCTGTGGAGGTAACGGTCGGTCTGGCCTCCGCCCCCATGCTTGGGGAAATCCTTGACACTGTCCCACCGAACCACGGTGCCCTGCCACTCGATCGGGCGCTTGTTGTCGTACCGATCGATCAATGTCTGGGCGTAGTGGGGATCGACGATGTCGCAGTGGAATCCTGAGAGGGCGCGCTCCATCATCCAACGTCGGCCTGCTGTGCGAGTGCGTTTGGTGGTGCTGACCACGGTGACGGCGGAGGCGTGGCTGAGCGAGGCGGACTTGAGGCCTGTACCGAACATCCCGAGCGCGTCGACGGCGTAGTCGCGTCTTCCGCCCACGGTCATCGCGACGTCCAAGGCTGTCTCGTTCATGCCCCGGCCGTCGTCGACGACGAGGAGGCTGACGAGCTGATCGCCGTCACGGAGGAAGTGGATGACGACATCCTTCGCCCCGGCGTCGATTGAGTTGTCGACCAGGTCGGCGATGGCGATCTCGAAGCCGTACCCCTGGCTGCTGAGCGCCTCCATGTATCTCGCGTCGGGCGGCAGGCGCTTGCTCCCCACGGTGGGGACGTCGAACTTCCAGTCGTGGGTCATTTCCTCGCCTCGGAGAACCTGCAACTAATACGATGATTAGTGACCGTAGCGGTTGGGGCTGACAGTGGGTGTGGAAACCCCTAACGAGGAGTGCGGGGAGAATCACGCTCCGCTTGTCGATGGTCCATGTGGCGGCGAGGTCGCCTCCTTGGTCCGGGCGACCGCTTGTGAAATGTCCTCCGGGTCCTCGTGCTCCCAGAATCGCAGGACCGTCCACCCCTGGGCTTCCAGGTGCTCCGTCGTCTCGCGATCGCGTGCGATGTTCTTGTCCAACTTCGCGCGCCACCATTCGGCGTTGGACTTGGGGCTGGTCGCGTGCTCGGGGCAGCCGTGCCAGAAGCAACCATCGAGGAAGACTGCGATCTTGGCCGGGCCGAAGACGATGTCGATCGTCCGACGAGGCATGCCCGGGACGGGCACGTTCACGCGGTAGCGCAACCCGGCCGCGTGGAGGATCTTGCGCACCGCCACCTCCGGGGCTGTGTCGCGAGAGGCCTGGCGGCTCATACGGGCCGAGACAGTGGCGGACGAGGGAACGACTTTGGGCATCCCGGCATTGTGCCGGCCGACTCGTGGTGCGAGGCACGGAGTCAGGCCGTACGCGATGCCGCTGTGGATACGTTCCCTCATCCGCGGGCCCTCCGGACTAATCCGCCCCGTGGCACTCCCTGTACGGGTCCCCCGAGCCGCACCAGCATGTGGCGTTGCGGGCCGGGGGCCAGGCCGTGGCGCGGCCGCGGGCTGCCAGGGTGGTGGCGTACTGGGGGAGCAGGTTCGGGTCCGAGGGGGAGGCCGACTCCGAGGCGGCGAAGGCCTCGTAGGAGGGGACCGTGCCGGTCACGATGCCCAGGTTCGGAGTGCCCGTGGAGGCCAGTTCGCGGAGGGAGGACTCCAGTTGGGCGAGGTGCGTCTTGCGGGAGGGGTACTCGGTGCGCAGGTTCGGGTACGCCGCGAGGAGTTCGGCCAGTTCCGCGGCCGGCCAGTGGAGGACCGCGACCGGGAACGGGCGGGAGAGCGCCGAGCGGTACGAGCCCAGTTCGGCGCGCAGGCGGGCGATCTCGGCCTGGAGTTCGGCCGGGTTGTCGGAGCCGAGGGCCCAGAGGCGTTTGGGGTCGTGGAGTTCGTCGAGGGGGACGGCCGTCTTGTTCACCTGGTCGCCCAGGGCGTCCCAGTCGTCGTGCTCCAGGCCCAGCAGGCGGCGCAGACGGTGGCGGCCGAGGAGGAGGGACCCGGCCGAGTAGGGGACTTCCTCGCCGGGGGTCAGCAGCAGGTTCAGGGCCGTGGTGTAGGAGTCGTGGGCCGCTTCGAGTTCGTCGTGGGCCTCCAGCGTCTCCGCGACGATCTCCCAGGGAGCGGGCTCCAGCGGTTCGGCGATGCGCAGGCCCTCGATGATCGCGCGGGCCTCGGCCTCGTGCCCGTACTCCCACAGGTTCGCCGCTTTCAGCGCCTTCACCAGGTGGGGGTGGTCCGGGTCGCCGCTGAGGAGGTCGTCGTAGAGGCCGGTGGCGCGGTCGCGGGCGTCGGCCAGTTCCAGATGGGCGGCTGCCTGGAGGAGCAGGGGCTCACGATCCTCGGGGTACCGGGCCGCCGTGCGCAGCAGGCGCTCGGCTTCGGTGGTGTGGTCGGCAGGGATGTCGGGGCGCATGGTCCACACGGTACTGCTGTAGGCCGGTCGGGGCGGAGGGTGTTCGTGGTACGGGAACGGGGCGTCACCGGTCGTCACCGCGGGGAGTCGTGCCGCAGCGCCAGCAGGACCGCCGCCCCCAGCACCGTCGCCGCCGCGGACACCACGATCACCAGGTCCGTGCCCTGCTGCGGGGTGCCCGCCGAGGTCGCCACCGCGATCATCAGCGCGACGCCGGCCGCCGAGCCGATGTAGCGGACCGTGTTGTTCGCGCCCGAACCCATCGCCGCACGCTCCTGGGGAACGGATTCGACGGACAGCCGTGGCAGCGCGGCGTTGAGCAGGCCGCTGCCCACCCCCGCGACGACGAGCCCGGGCACGAGCCGTACCCAGGACCCCGCGCCCACCGCGCCCAGCATCGACAGGACGCCGGCCGCGTGCAGGAGGAAGCCCAGCGCCAGTTGGTGGCGGGCGCTCACGCGGTGGGCGATACGGCGGGTCTGGAGGGCGACCAGGAAGGCCGTGCCCGACCAGAGCACGAACAGGCCCGCCGCGCCCATCGGGGAGATGCCGAGCGTGCGCTGGAGCAGCGAGGGCAGATAGCTGAAGAGCCCGATCACCGCGAGCCCCGTGAACAGCGCCCCCGCCGTGGCCGCCTGGAACGGCCGCCGCCCCGGCAGCCCGGGGTCGATCAGCGGCGCGCCACCGCGCCGCTCGACGGCGGCGAAGACACCGGTCAGTACGGCGGCGGCCACCAGCAGCAGGATCACCGGCGTACGCAGCCATCCGTCGCGCCCCAGAGTGAGCGCGCTGACGAGCGAGGTCATGGCAAGGGCGAGTACGACGGCGCCCACCAGGTCGGGCCGTCCGCCGCGCGGGGCGCGGGACTCGGTGAGCGTACGGAGGGCGAAGACCGCGACGACGAGGGCGGTGGCGGCGAGGACGGCGTACGGCACCTGCCAGCCGTACGAGCCGAGCACGCCGGCCAGCAGCGGACCGGTGGCGATCCCCGCGCTCACGAAGGCTCCCCAGACGCCGGTCGCCCTGACGCGGGCCGGGCCGGGCGGGAAGGCGTGTACGAGGAGGCCGAGGCTGCTGGCGATGATCGCGGCGCTGGAGGCGCCCTGGGCGATCCGGGCGAGGGTGAAGGTGAGGGTGGAGCCGGCCAGCGCGCCGAGGGCGGTCGTGAGCGCGAGGCCGAGGGTCCCGGCGAGGAAGAGCCGACGCCTGCCGAAGTCGTCGGCGAGGCTGCCCGCGACGAGCAACAGGGCCGCGAGACCGAGCGGGGCGCCGTTGAGGAGCCAGGCCTGCGCGGATATCGCGGTGCCGAAGTCGGCGGCCAGATCCGGCAGCGCGAGCATCGGGACCGTGTAGTTCATGAGCGCGACGGTCGTGGCGGCGCTGGTCACCGCGAGGGTGGCGGCGGGGCGGGGGCCGGAGCGGCCCGGCGCCCGGCCACGGGCCGGGGCAGCGGAGCCGGAGGGGGAGACGGAGGGCGTGGTCGAGGTGGCAGAACTCGCGGACGCGGGCGTCGGGGGCATGGCGAGGCGGCACCTTTCAGGCTCGTTGAAGAGGGCGACGGAAGACTCGACGGCAGGTTCAGCAGCAGGTTCGGTGAATGAACCTAAGTGTGTGCCGAACCGTAGCATGATGAGTTCATTCATTGAACCTTGGTCTTGTTAAGGTGGCGCCATGGCCCTCGGGAAGGACTACTCCACCCAGCAGTGCTCGATCGCCCGCGCGCTGGAGATCGTCGGCGAGCGCTGGACGCTGCTCGTCGTACGCGACGCCTTCTACGGAGTCCGCCGCTACAACGACTTCCTCACCCACCTCGGCGTGCCCCGCGCCGTCCTCGCCACCCGCCTCAAGAACCTGGAACAGGCCGGCATCCTGGAGAAGCGGCGCTATCAGCAGTCGCCGCCGCGCGACGAGTACGTCATGACCGAGCGCGGCATCGCCCTCTGGCCCGTCGTGCGCTCCCTCGGACTCTGGGGCCGCGAGCACATCGACGGCGTCCTCCCCATGCGCGTCTACACCCACGCCGCCTGCGGTACGGAACTGGGCTCCTACGGCGAGTGCCCGGCCTGCGGCTCCTTCGTACCCCCGCGCGATGTGGAGGTGCTGCCGGGCCCCGGGCTCGATCCGGACCCCGACAATCCGGTGAGCCGGGCCATGCTCGGACCCCGCCGTCTGCTTCAGCCCATCGAAACGGATCGTGTATAACGGCTGGAGGGCCTCGAACGCGGCCCGACACACCCCCCGGGCCATGACGCTCCGGCACGACGCCCGGACCGGGCGCCGGGCACCGGGGACACGACAGCAGGAAGGGGCAGGCCATGATCCGTCGCGTAGCGCGGCCACCGCGCCCCGCCGCCCCGGTGTTCTTCCTGCTCGTCGCCCTTCTCCAGGTCCTGCTCCTCGACGCCGGCAGCCTCTCCGCCGCCGTCGCCCTCGCAGCCACCGCGGCGGCGGCCACCGCGTTCGCCGCCTCCGCGGCCATCTCGGCCCGGTGCGCCCCCGCCGTACCGCCCACCCGGGTCCGTACGGCGATCCGCGACCGCGAGCAGCGGACGGCCTTCCTGCCCCAGCGAGATCCCGACGCACGGGGCCGCACCAGGCCCCGAGCTCCAGGGCGTCCCGTCCTGACGACCGCGTAGGGCCGGTTCGCCGCTTCCCCACCCACCGCTGAGCAGCAGCACCGCTGAAGTCCGCCCGCTCCCCGAGCACGGCTCCAGCACTGCCGAGAAGCGCTGCCGAGAAGCGCCGCTGAAGCGCTGCCGAAGCGCCGGGGAACACCCTTGAGCGAGCCACCCCACGCGGGCCGTCATGCCGAGCCGCGCCGTGCCGTACCTCCGGCGCCGCGCATCCCATCCGGCACGACGAGACCCTCGGAGGGCTCACCCATGTCCGTCTTCCTCTCCGGCTTCGCCTCCCTGGTCGGGCACTTCGCCGATCTGCTCGAACCGCTCTTCCACGGCGGCGCGACCGCGGTGGCGATCATCCTCTTCACCGCCTGCGTACGGCTCGCCGTCCACCCGCTCTCCCGGGCGGCGGCCCGGGGCCAGAAGGCCCGCACCAGGCTCGCGCCGCAGATCGCCGAGCTGCGCAAGAAGCACCGCAAGAACCCCGAGCGCCTCCAGAAGGCGATCATGGATCTGCACGCGAAGGAGAAGGTCTCGCCGCTCTCCGGCTGTCTGCCGAGCCTGCTCCAGCTGCCCGCGTTCTTCCTGATGTACCACCTGTTCTCCAGCCGTGAGATCGGTGGCAAAGCGAACGAACTGCTCGGCCACTCCCTCGGCGCCGCGCCGCTCGGCGACCGCTGGAAGGACGCGCTCGCCGACGGCGGGATCCTCGGGGGAGCGGGGCTGGTGTACGTCGCCCTCTTCGCGGTCGTCCTGGCCGTCGCCACCTTCAACTACCGCCGTACGAAGCGGCAGATGGCCGCCATGCCGATGCCGGCCGTGGGCGACGACGGGCAGCGGATGCCCGGCATGGGCGCGATGACCAAGCTGATGCCGCTGATGTCCTTCGCGACGCTCCTCACGGTGGGTGTGGTGCCGCTGGCCGCCGCGCTGTACGTCGTGACGAGCACCACGTGGACCGCGGTCGAACGGGTCTTCCTCTACCGGGACGCCCCGGCGGCCGGCGCGCTCGCCCCCGCCACGTGACCCCGCGCGGGGCGCCGGGCGTCGCGTCGGCGCGGTCCAGGGTGTGAACGGGGTCTTGCGGAGTGATCCGATGTCTTGGACGATCAGCCAACACCCCGATGGCCGCAACCCGTCGGTGGGACCCCCGCTCGACCAGGTCGATCCGCTCGACCAGAGGGAGAACAGACCATGAAGCTGCTGCGTGTCGGTACGGCGGGTGCGGAGCGCCCGGCGCTGCTCGACCAGGACGGGACCCTGCGGGACCTGTCCGGACTGGTCACGGACATCGACGGCGCGCTGCTCGCCGACGAGGCCGCGCTCGACCGGGTACGGGCCGCCGCCGCCTCCGGCGAGCTACCCGTCGTCGACCCCGACGGACTGCGCACCGGGCCGCCGGTCGGCCGGATCGGCAAGATCGTGTGCATCGGGCTGAACTACCACGACCACGCGCGCGAGACCGGTGCGGACATCCCGTCCGAGCCGATCATCTTCTTCAAGGCCGCGGACACGGTGGTCGGCCCGGAGGACACCGTCCTCGTACCGCGCAAGAGCGTCAAGACGGACTGGGAGGTGGAGCTGGCCGTCGTCATCGGCCGCACCGCCCGTTATTTGGAGTCCCACGAGGAGGCCCTGGCGCATGTCGCGGGCTACGCCGTCTCGCACGACGTGTCGGAGCGCGAGTTCCAGATCGAGCGCGGCGGCCAGTGGGACAAGGGCAAGAACTGCGAGACGTTCAACCCGCTCGGCCCCTGGCTCGTGACGGCCGACGAGGTCCCGGACCCGCAGGCGCTCTCGCTCAAGCTGTCCGTCAACGGTGAGCTGAAGCAGGACGGCACGACGGCCGAGCAGATCTTCCCGGTGGCCGAAGTGGTGCGCTACGTCAGCCAGTTCATGACGCTCTACCCGGGCGATGTCATCAACACCGGTACGCCGGCGGGTGTGGCGCTCGGGCAGCCCGATCCGAAGCCGTACCTGCGGGCCGGTGACGTCGTCGAGTTGGAGATCGGCGGACTGGGGCGGCAGCGCCAGGAGTTGAAGGACGCGTAGGCCGCGGCAGGACGCGGAGGGGTCGGACCGACGGGAGGAGCGTTTCGATGGCCACGGGCGACCGGGACCGTTGGACCGTGGACTTCTGGTTCGACCCCGCCTGTCCTCTCAGCCGTATCACCGCGTCATGGATCGTCACCGTCGCCGAGCGGCGACCGATCGACATCCGGTGGCGGGTGATGAGCCTCTCCGTACTGAACGAGGGCAAGGACGTCGACCCCGAGGGCGACGAGGAGGGCTATCTCTGGATTCCGGCGCGCGTCTGCGTCGCGATCCGGACGCTGCACGGGCACGAGGCGCTCGGCAGGTTCTACGACGCGCTGTGGACCGCGCCGGACGGCGGGCGGCGCGAGTGGATACGTGACATCGGTGAGGCCCTGGGCGCCGCCGGGCTGCCTGCGGAACTGGCCCTGGCGGGCTTCACCACCGACCACGACCGGGCGCTGCGCGCCTCGCACCAGGAGGCGATGAGCCTGGTCGTCGGGGAGGTGGGCACGCCGATCCTGGCCGTCACCCACCCCTCCGGAGCCAGGCACGCGTTCTTCGGCCCCGTCATCAGCGAGACGCCGGACCCCGAGGACGCGCTGCGTCTGTGGGACGGCACGCTGCTCGTCGCGAGCGTCCCGGAGTTCCGCGAGATCAAGACCTGACGGAACTCCGGGGCGCGCCCAGCGCCGTACGGCCCCAGGCTTACGGCGCTGTACAAGCGGCCGGGCGGACTACCGCGCCGTACACGCGGCCCGACGGCCTACCGCGCACCGTGCACGCGGCCCGGCGGACTACGACATCCGCCCCAGCAGCCACTCCAGGGCCTCCACCACGAGCGCGTGGTCCTCCTCCTGCGGGAGGCCCGAGACCGTCACCGTGCCGACGACTCCCGTGCCCTCGACCGCGATCGGGAACGAGCCGCCGTGGGCCGCGTACAGATCGGGGTCCAGCCGCGAGGAGTCCTCGAACGTGCTGCCCTTGGCGCGGAATCGGGTACCGACCAGGAACGAACTCGACCCGTACCGCTCCACGACCCTCCGCTTGCGGTCGATCCAGGCGTCGTTGTCCGCCGACGAGCCCGGCAGCGCGCAGTGGAACAACTGCTGGGTGCCCCGCCGGATGTCGATCGCGACCGGCGCCTCGCGCTCGCGCGACAGCTCGGCGAGGAGGCTGCCGAGCGCCCAGGCGTCGTCGTACGAGAAGCGGGGCAGGACCAACCGGGCCTCCTGCGCCTCCAGTTCGTCCACCGTCGGCAGGGCGCGGCCCTGGTCCGCCGTCATGACGAGGCTCCGATCGTGACCGTGACACCCTCGCGCGCTGAGCGCCGGGCGGCCTCCAGGACGTCCAGCGCCGCGGCCGCCTCGTGGGCGGTCACCGGCGGCGCCGTACCCTCGCGCAGTGCCCGTGCGACAGCGGCGTAGAACGCGGGATAGTCGCCGGGCGTGCTCTCCACCGGGTGCCCGCCACCGGTCGCCGGGGACTCACCGGCGCCGATCCGGCCCCACAGCGACTCGGGCTCCACACCCCAGTTTCCGGCCATTTCCTGAGAGTTGGGCCGCTTGCCGTCGCGCAGGTCGGCCTCCTGGGGGTCCAGGCCGTACTTCACATAGCCCGCCTTCGAGCCCAGCACCCGGAAGCGGGGGCCGAGTTGGGCGGTGGTGGCGCTCACGTACAGATGCGAGCGGACACCGTTCGTGTGGGTGAGCGCGATGAACGTGTCGTCGTCCGCCGCGGCACCGGGCCGCCGTATGTCGGACTCGGCGTACACCGACGCCACCGGACCGAACAGGACCAGCGCCTGGTCCACCACATGGCTGCCCAGATCGTAGAGCAGCCCTCCGATCTCTTCCGGTGCTCCCGACTCGCGCCAGCCGCCCTTGGTCTCCGGCCGCCACCGCTCGAAGCGCGACTCGAAGCGCTGTACGTCGCCCAGTTCGCCGCCCGCGATGAGCCGGCCGAGGGTGAGGAAGTCGTTGTCCCAGCGGCGGTTCTGGAAGACGGAGAGCAGCAGACCGCGCTCATCGGCGAGAGCCGCCAGATCGCGCGCCTCGGCGGCGGTGCCGGCGAGCGGCTTGTCCACGACCACCGCGATGCCCGCCTTCAGCGCGGCCGTCGCGATCGGGACGTGCGTCTTGTTCGGCGACGCGATCACGACCAGGTCCAGTTCGTCGGCCCGGTCCCAGAGTTCGTCCGGTGACGCCGCGAAGCGGACGTCGGGGAACTCGGCGCGCGTCTGCGCCTGCCGCTCGGGATTCGAGGTGACGACCGTGTCGAGGACGAGGTCGTCGGTCGTGGAGATCAGCGGGGCATGGAAGACGGAGCCCGCGAGGCCGTAGCCCACGAGTGCGACGCGCAGAGGCGTACCGGTGCCAGTCATGAGTTCCACTTAAGCAACGGTGTTGCCATAGTGCAAGCGCGCGTCACAATGACACCGTGGGCAACAGTGACGCCGGCCTCGGCGGCGGTAGGCGCGATGACGGCACGGGCGACGACGGCGCGGTCGAAGAGGCAGCGGAAGAGGTGTCGGCAGAGGCACCGGAAGACGTACCGGAGGACGTACCGGCGGTGAGCGGCATGCGTACGGGCGCGAACGCGAGCCCGCACACCGGCGTGAACCCGGGCGCGCACACCGGCGCGAATCTGCCGTCGCTGCGCAGCCACAACTCCGCGCTGGTGCTCGACCTGCTCCGTACGGCGGGTGAGGGCGGCATCAGCCGGCTGGAGCTCGCGGAGTCCACCGGACTCACCCCGCAGGCGGTCAGCAAGATCACGGCCAGGCTCCGTACGGAGGGCTTGGCGGCCGGGGCGGGCCAACGCGCCTCCACCGGCGGCAAACCGCGGACCGTGCTCCGTCTGGTCCCCTCCGCCGCGCACGCCGTCGGCCTGCATCTGGACCGCGACGAGCTGACGGCCGTGGTGGTCGACCTGGCGGGCACCCCCGTCGCCGCCCGCACGGTGCCGTTCGATCTGGGCGCCGGGGCGGCCGAGGTCGTGGAGATCGCGGCGCGGCAGGTGGAGTCGGTACGGGCGGAGGCCGCCGGGGCGGCGCGCGCGGTCGCACCCGGGGGCCCCGGCGTCGCCGGAGACAGCCCCGGCGGACCGCTGGGCGTCGGGGTCGCCATGCCCGGCCCGCTCGACCACACCACGGGCGTGCCCCACCGCGTCACCGGCTTCCCCCAGTGGGAGGGCTTCCCGCTGCGCGACGCGCTCGCCGCCCGCCTCGGTCTGCCCGTCGTCCTCGACAAGGACACGAACGCCGCCGCGCTCGGCATCGCGCTGAGCGGGCCCGGCGACTCGTTCGCCTATCTCCATCTCGGTACGGGGCTGGGCGCCGGCCTCGTACTCTGCGGCGCCCTCCACCGGGGCGACCGCACCGGCGCGGGCGAGTTCGGGCACCAGGTCATCCAGCTCGACGGGCCGCCGTGCGACTGCGGGAACCGTGGCTGTATCGAGGCCCTGTGCATGTCCGCGGTGGCGCGCGGCGACCTCGCGGAGGCCGCGCGGGTGCTGGGCGCGGGAGCCGCGAATCTGGTCGGGCTGCTCGACATCGACCGGGTGCTGCTCGGTGGGCGCGCCGTGGCCGCCGCCGAGGAGCAGTTCGTCACGGGAGTCGGAGCCGTACTCGAAGAGCGGGCGCGTGGCCCCTTCGTACCGGTGGCGATGGCATGCGGCGGCGCGCACGCGGTCGCGGAGGGGGCGGCGCAGCTGGTCCTCGCGCCGGTGTTCGGGCACGCCCGGGTCTTCGGCCGAGGGCGTCCCTGAGCTCCCGCCGCCGACGCCTCGGCGTAGGGCTGTTGGGGTGCATTTGTGCGATTTTCTGACCGTGAAGGGGTGTGGCTCCCGGGTACGGCGGCCGGGCCGTGGCAGCGTCGGAGTTCTCCCACGTCCATGCCCGTCCCCACCGCTTCGCGATCAGCAAAGGTCCCCCCATGCGATCCACGCGACTGCGCCCCGCCCTCGTCACCGGAGTCATCGGCGCCGTCGGAGCTGTCGGCGTCACCCTCGGCACGATCGTGCCGACGGTGCTGCCCGCGACGACCGCGACCGCGACCGGGTCCGTGAGCGGGTCCGTGAGGACGTCCGTGTCGGAGGTGGGCGACGAGTCGGCCGACGGCCCCGGGGCCGACCGCCAGCCCAGCTGCGGCAAGGCGTCCGACCCGGACTTCCCCATCGGGGCCCGCATCCACGGCGGCCCCGACGAGTACCGTCCGGGCGGCCCGCCGCGCATCTGGTCCATCGATCTCACCAACGGCACCGACGAGGCCTGCCACAACATCCACCCGGTCATCGTTCTCAGCGACCGTCAGCGCTCCCTCACCAAGAAGCAGGTCCGGCTCCAACTCGCCGACGACAAGGGCCGGTGGCGGACCATGTCACTGGAGAAGTCGGACGAGGACGAGATGATCGCCGTCCTCGAAGGCGGCTTCTCGGGCTTCGCCGTCCCGGGCCAGGAGACCGTCACCGTACGGGCGCGGCTGGCCTTCACGGCGGCGGCCGGCTCCAACAGGATCGTGGCGAACGCGGCGACGGTGCAGCGGCGCGGCGGTGACGGCGACTGGGTGGGGGAGTCGAACGACTACCGCTTCTCCGTGGGCGGCGCGGCCGGGGACGCGGTCACGGACTCCGAAAGGGACACCCGCACCGGCAACGACGGGGACCCGGACACCGGGACCGGCTCCGGTACCCGCAGCACCGCGCCGGACACCCGCCCCGACAACCACCGCGACGGCGGCGACCCGGGCCGCACCCCCGCCCCCACCGCCCCCAACTCCGAGAAGCAGGGATCGAATCCCTCGCTCCCCCTCGGTATCGGCGCCCTCGCCGACACCGGTTCCGGCTCCGTCCTCGGGCCCGCGATCGGCGCCGTACTGCTCCTGCTCTCCGGTCTCGCCCTGCTGCTCGCGCTCCGCCACGCGCGTAACCGCTCCTGACGGTGTCTCGATCCTGGCACGCACGGAGCCATGCGGCCCCGCGAGCGGTAATCTCGTCGACGTCCTGGGCCTGAACGAAGCGATTCTGGAGTCCGGTCACCCCCGCGACCCATGAAGTCGCGTGCGTGGCCCTCGATATCGTCATTTCCGCGGGTCCGTATGTGATCTACGGGGTGGTGAGCGGGCGTGTCGGTGCACAGCAGTACGGGACGCCGCCCGGCTCCACCCCGAGCCACCTCCCGCTAGGAGATACGAGCCGCATGTCCCGCAACAACTCCCGCGCCTTCCACGCTTCCCGCGCCCTGCGCACCCCCCTCACCGCCGTCGCCGGCAGCCTCGTCCTCACCGCGTCCCTCACCGGCTGCGGCGGCTCGGGTGCCGCAGAGGACAAGGTCGTCACCGTCTACAGCGCGGACGGGCTCAAGGGTGTGAAGAACGACGGCTGGTACGACCAGGTCTTCGCCGACTTCGAGAAGGACACCGGAATCAAGGTGAAGTACCAGGAGGCCGGTTCCGGCGAGATGGTGGACCGGGCGCTGCGCGAGAAGGACGACACCAGAGCCGACCTGCTCATCGTCCTGCCGCCCTACATCCAACATGCCGAGAGGAAGGGGCTGTTGGCGTCGTACGACCCGAAGGGCTCCGACAAGGTGCACGGTTCGGTGAAGTCGGCGGACAACCGGTGGACGTCGGTCGTCAACAACTACTTCGGCTTCATATACAACAAGAAGGAACTGACGGACCCTCCGGCCACCTGGGAGGAGCTGCTGGACTCCAAGTACAAGGACAAGATCCAGTACTCCACCCCGGGGGTCGCCGGCGACGGCACGGGCCTGCTCATCAAGGCGATGCAGGACTTCGGCGGGGAGAAGCCGGCGATGGACTACCTGGCGAAGCTCGAAGAGAACAACGTCGGCCCCACCCCCTCCACCTTCAAGCTCGCGGCCAAGGTGGACAAGGGCGAGATCCTCGTCGCGAACGGTGACGTCCAGACGAACTTCGAGCAGTCCAAGAGCATGGCGAACCTCGGGATCTGGTTCCCGGCGAAAGAGGGCGGCAAGCCGACCACCTTCGCCATGTACTACGGGGCGGGTCTGATGGAGGACGCCCCGCACAGCGGCAACGGCAAGAAGCTGCTCGAATACATGCTCACCGAGAAGGCGCAGAAGCAGGTCAGCGGTATCGGCGGCGGCTTCCCCGCTCGTACGGACGTCAGACCGACCGACGAGAACGCGATCGAGCTGGCCGGGGTCATCGACGGCGTCACGCTCTTCGAGCCCAACTGGCAGCGCATCGAGCCGAGCCTCGACGGATACGTGGACTCCTGGAAGGAAGCGACCGGACACTGACGGCCGCGCCCTCCGAGAGCCAAGATCATCGGAAGCTGATTAGGCTGGGGGCGCCGAGCGGTACGGAGCAGTGCCCCGGCGCCACCAGCACACTGCGTACGGCAGGAGTCCGTCACATGTCAGAGCGCAAGCCGATCGATTCCTGGCTCACCGACATGGACGGTGTCCTCGTTCACGAAGGCATCCCCATCCCCGGGGCCGGAGACTTCATCAAGCGCCTGAGGGAGTCGGGCAAGCCCTTCCTCGTCCTCACGAACAACTCCATCTACACCCCGCGCGACCTCCAGGCCCGGCTCGCCCGGATGGGGCTGGCCGTGCCCGTGGACAACATCTGGACGTCCGCGCTGGCGACCGCCAAGTTCCTCGCCGCCCAGCGTCCCGGCGGCACGGCGTACGTCATCGGCGAAGCCGGTCTGACTACGGCGCTGCACGACATCGGCTACATCCTCACCGACCAGGAACCGGACTACGTGGTGCTCGGTGAGACCCGTACGTACAGCTTCGAATCCCTCACCAAGGCGATCCGGCTGATCAACGACGGCGCGCGCTTCATCTGCACCAACCCCGACGAGACGGGCCCGTCGGCGGAGGGGCCGCTGCCCGCCGCCGGTTCCGTCGCCGCGCTGATCACCAAGGCGACCGGCAAGGCGCCGTACTTCGCGGGCAAGCCGAACCCGCTGATGATGCGCACCGGGCTGAACGCCATCGGGGCGCACTCCGAGACCAGCGCGATGATCGGCGACCGGATGGACACGGATGTCCTGGCCGGGCTGGAGGCGGGGATGGAGACGTTCCTGGTGCTGACCGGTCTGACAAAGCCGGAGGACATCGACCGGTATCCGTTCAGGCCCTCCACGATCGTCGACTCCATCGCCGATCTGGTGGATCTGATCTGACCGGATCTGACTGAATAATCGCTGGTCACGGCGGTGTGTCGGGCTTTCTGGGGCCGCTTGCGGATGCGGGATCCGGCTGAACGCGTGAGGCTTCCTTCATCAGGAGGTTCACGATGCGTTCAGGCTTGCTCGCTCTCCGTGCCGCCGGGCTGGTGGTCGCCCTGGTGGCGGTCTCCGTCATAGGCACCACCGCCGCTGATGCCCACGACTCCGTGAACGCGACGGTGACGCCGGCCCCCGTCCGGCCCGGCGGTGAGGTGCGGATCAAGGTCACGGGCTGTGCGAGCCCCCGCGCGGTGGCGGCCAGGTCCGACGTCTTCGTCGCGGACTCCGAGCTCGCGGCCCGCAAGGGCGACGACCGGAAGCCGACGCTGCTCGGCGAGGCGAAGATCAAGTCGTCGGCGAAGGACGGCAAGTACAAGGCGGACGTCTGGTGCGACGGGCACGAGCATCTCGGTGCGGCGGTCTTCAAGGTGGACCGCGAGGCGAAGCCGAAGGCTTCGGGTAAGCCGTCCGCGAAGCCTTCGGCGAAGGCTTCCCCCAAGGCGTCGGCGAAGCCTTCGGGGAAGGCGTCCGTGAAGGCTTCCCAGAAGGCGTCGGCGAAGGCATCGGCCAAGTCCGAGCCGAAGCAAAAGCCTTCTACGAAGGCTTCGAGCAAGGCGACCGCGAAGGCTTCCCAGCAGGCATCAGCGAAGGCGTCGGCCAAGCCTGAGCCGAAGCGGAAGCCGTCCGTGAAGCCTTCGGCGAAGGCTTCCACGAAGACTTCCAGCAAGGCGTCTCCGAAGGCGTCGGCCAAGTCCGAGGCGAAGCAGAAGCCGTCTACGAAGGCTTCGGGCAAGGCGTCCGTGAAGCCTTCGGCGAAGGCGTCCGGTAAGGCGTCGATGAAGCCTTCCAGCAAGCCGTCTCTGAAGGCGTCCGCCAAGTCCGAGCCGAAGCAGAAGCCTTCTACGAAGGCTTCGAGCAAGGCGACCGCGAAGGCTTCCCCGAAGGCTTCGGGCAAGCCGTCTGTGAAGCCTTCGGCGAAGGCGTCCGCCAAGTCGTCTTCGAACGCGTTGGCCAGGTCCGAGTCGCAGCGGAAGCCGTCCGCGAAGGCTTCGGGCAAGCCTTCGGCGGAGGGGTCCGCCAAAGCGTCCGCGAAGGCGTCCGCCAAGTCGTCTTCGAACGCGTTGGTCAGGTCCGAGCCCAAGCGGGAACCGGCCACGAACGCCTCGGGCAAGCCGTCCGCCACGTCGGAGACCGCGCCGGAGGCGGCCGCCGCTCCGTCGTCGCCCGCTCCCGTGCAGACCAACGGCCGGGACTCCCACGTCGCCTACCCCGCGCACCCCCGCCCCAGCGACCCGCATGCCTCGCCCGTCGCACCCGTGCGGGCCGGTGGCGGCGGTCGGACCACCACCGCGCTGGCCGGGGACGAGGCGGGCCCCAGCACCCCCCACACCGTGATCGGGCTCGTCCTCGCCGGTGCCGCCGCCGTGGCCGTCGCGATCCGCAGCGCGCGCCGGAGGCGTTCCGCCGCACGGGACTCGGACTGAGACGGCGGGGAGGGCCGACATGGGTGACAAGGCGCACAACCCAGCCACCGCCGACCGCCCGGCGGGATCGGGCCGGCTGCTGGCCGGCGTCGCCTGGGCCGTGCTGCTCCTCGGCCTCTGGGGCTGGGGCCACGACGGCATCGTAGGCGCCTCGTCGCCGATGACCGGCGACGTCGCCGCCGTCGGCCGCCCGATGGAGGGGCGCCCGCCGCCCGCCCGCGATCCGCGACAGCCGGCGGAACCGCGCCGTATCGAGGTTCCCTCCGTCGGGATAGAGGCGCCCGTCGTCCCCCGCGGCCTCGACTCCACGGGGGCGGTCGAGCCGCCGCCGTACGAACTCCCGGAGACTGTCGGCTGGTACGGCGGCGGCGCCCGGCCCGGCGCCACGGGCACCGCGCTCTTCGTCGGGCATGTCGACACCCGGACCGAGCCCGCCGTCTTCTACGACCTGAGCGCGACCCGGCCCGGCGAGAAGATCCGGGTCACCCGGACCGACGGTTCGATCGCGGAGTTCACCATCGACGACGTACGGGTCTACACCCGGGAGAAGTTCGACGCGCGGAAGGTGTACGGCCCCCACCAGCCGGACCGCGCGGAGCTGCGGCTGATCACCTGCGGCGGGACCTTCGACCGCGAGACCCGTACGTACACGGCGAACGTGGTCGTCTCGGCGTACCTCACCGATGTGAAAGAGGCCCCCCGCCATGGCTGATCCGGCGTCATCTCCACCCCGCTGTCACAGCTCGCACACGAAGGCGATCGGGCTCCGTTACGGCCCCGGCCCGTGTGCCAGGATGGATTCGACCGGGCTTGTTCGGGCAGGCAGGCGGCAGGCAGGGCAGCAACGAGGCGCCTGGGGGGCGGCTCCGACGAACGGGCACCGAGGGGGAGTGGATGTACGGCAGTAATTCCGGTCGCAGTCTTCGAGTGACGGCGTGTGCGGCCGCCACGGGAGCGGCTCTGCTCGTCGGGGGCTGCTCGTCCGGCGATGAGGACAAGGGCGAGAAGAACCCGGCGACGAGCCAGCAGCCGAAGGCGACGGATCCGTACTGGGTCAACCCCGACGGCAACGCGGCCAAGCAGGTCGCCGACTACACCAAGGACGGCGACGACAAGAACGCCGCCCTGATCAAGAAGATCGCCGCGCAGCCCGTCGGCGAGTGGATCGGCCCGGACAACCCCGAGGAGGAGGCCCGCGGTTTCACCGAGGCCGCCGCCAAGGCCGACCGGGACGCGCTGCTGGTCCTCTACAACGTGCCGCACCGCGACTGCGGCCAGTTCTCCAAGGGCGGCGCCTCCGACGGCAACGCGTACCGGGAGTGGGTCGACAAGGTCGCCAAGGGCATCGGCGACCGGCGGGCCACGGTGGTCCTGGAGCCGGACGCGCTGCTGCATCTGGTGGACGGGTGTACGCCCCAGGAGTTCCACGAGGAGCGGTTCGATCTGCTGAAGGGTGCCGTCGAACGGCTCAAGCAGCAGCCGGCCACCACGGTCTATCTGGACGCGGGCAACGCCGGCTGGCAGTCGCCCGACGCGCTCTTCGAGCCGCTCCAGCGGGCGGGCGTCGACAAGGCGGACGGTTTCTCGGTCAACGTCTCCAACTTCTTCCCGACCGACATGAGCCAGGAGTTCGGCAAGAAGCTGTCGGCGAAGGTCGGCGGCAAGCCGTTCGTGATCGACACCAGCCGTAATGGCAACGGCCCTTACACGGAGGGCGATCCCGCCGAGAACTGGTGCAACCCGCCCGGCCGCGCGCTCGGCGAGCCGCCGACCACGAAGACGGGCGATCCGCTGGTGAAGGCGTATCTGTGGGTCAAGCGCCCGGGGGAGTCGGACGGCGACTGCAAGGGCGGGCCCAAGGCCGGCGAGTGGTATCCGGAGTACGCGCTGGAGCTGGCGCGCAACGCCAGGTAGACGTCTCGCCTCGCGCACGCGGGAACGGCGAGAGGGCCCGTACGAGGCGTACGGGCCCTCTCGCGTCGGTACGTCCGGCGCTACGGCACCTCGACCCACACGCCTTCGGACGGCGTCCCCTTGTCGTCCGTGACGAAGAGCATGTACCAGCCGGCCGGCACGAGCGCCCGGTTCTTCGGCACCGTCACCTTGATCCCGTCGGCGGTCTTCTCCATGTCCAGTGCGATCGACCGCTGTTCGACGTCCGTGACATGGGTGACGGCGCTGGGCCGCAGCAGCTTCGCGGACTTGAGCGACGCCGCGTCCTTCGTCCTGAAGGTCCCCGAGTCGCCGTGCTTGATCCGCTTCGGTCCGTCGGTCAGCTCGGGCTTGGAGTCCCGGTAGAGGTACGGCGGGGTGTAGATCTCGATCCGCTGCTCGAAGACGCCCGGCTTGGTGTTGGCCTTGTCGGCGTAGAGGGAGTCGGAGCCGAAGATCATGACGCGGCCGTCGGGCAGCAGCAGTGAGCCCGAGTGGTAGTTGCGGCCCACCTGGGGGTCGGCGACGCGCGTGTACTCGCCCGACTTCGGGTCGTACGTCCGCGCTTCGAGGATGTTGGAGCCGCCCCGGCCCCGGTAGTCCTCCGCGCCACCGGTGACGAGGACGGTGTCGTCGGGCATCAGCGATGCGCTGGGGTAGCGGGTGCCCTTGTCGAGCGAGGCGCCGTCCTTGAACTCCGGCTTGTCCTCCTTGAGATCGACCAGCCGGGACTTCTCGCTCGACTTCTCCGACTCACCGACGCCACCGCCGCCGATGACCATGAACCTCTGGTCCTGCGCGGGGGGCAGCATGACGGTCGCCGACGTCTCCATCGTGTCCGCGTCGCTCAGGCCGGGGATGTTCTGGAACTTGTTGGTCTCCAGGTCCCAGATGCCGGGCTTGCGGCCGATGTCGGCGGGGCCGTAACCGGCGTTGGAGCCGCTGTAGAAGAGCTTGCCGTTGTCCATCAGGAAGATCGCCGGGTACGTGGGGAACTTCCGGATGATCCCGGTGTACTCCCACTCCTTGGTCTCGGGGTCGTAGATCTCGTCCTTGCCGGGGACGATCTGCCCGATCTCGTCGAGGCCCGACAGCGCGAGTACCTTGCCGTCCTCCAGCGTCGTGAGCGTCGGATACCAGCGGGCCTCGTTCATCGGGTCCACTTTGATGTACTTCTCGGCGACCGGGTCGAACTCGAAGGCGTCCTTGATGCCTTGGAAGTCCTTCTTGTCGAGCGCGAGCTTCTGCGCGATGCCGTAGACGTTGCGGGCGTCGGCGCCCTTCATGCCCTGCACCCGGTAATTGTCCTCGGTGCCGGTCTCGTACTTCTTCCCGGACTTGTCGGCCTCGACGTAGATACGGCCGAGACCGGGCTCGGTCCGCAGAAAGGCGCCGGTCGCCGGGTCGAATATCTTCTTCGCCTTCTCGACCAGGACCGGGTCCTTGGACTCGAAGGTTTTGCCGTTCTTCTTGCCGGTGAACATTGTGCCCGCCGGCAGTGTCATCGGCTTGTCGGGGTCCTCGTTGTGGACCACCATCAGCCCGCCGGCCTTCGTGGTGTCGCCCTTGAGCTTCTCGTACCGCTTGGTGCCGCCCGCCACCAGGAGCTTGCCGTCCGGCAGTTGGGTGTGCCCGGCGCAGAACATGTCCTTGGGCGTGGGGATCATCGTGAAGTCGTCGGTCGCCGGATCCCAGAGGACGGACTCGAACTTGTTCGCGTCGAAGTTCTTCTGGTTGTTCCCCGACCCGGCTATCAGCAGCACCTTGCCCGTGTGCAGCAGCGACGCGTGAATCGAATTGATCTTGTACTTCGAGGGGATGTCGAGAAAGTCCCAGTGGCCGTTCTCGGCCTTGTACTCCGGCCGGTTGATCTTGTACTCGTGGTACTGCTCCGAACCGAACCGCCACATCGCCGGCCCGTTCATCCCGGCCACCACGACGACCACCGCGGCGCCTATCGCGAGGCGACGGGCGCGGTTCCTGCGGTGGTTCGGCCGGACGGGAAGCGCACTCATTGCTTAGGTCCCCCAAGGGAAATCTGTATGGTCTGGTCGAGGGCCGCGGGGGGCGTCTGCTGCGAGGCCGGCGGCACCTGGGGTGCCTGTGGTGCCTGCGAGTCCGCCCCGGGCGGCTGCGGCGGCCGCTGCGCGGAGTGCCGGGAGGAATGGCGCGCCCCGTGCTTCCCGCGCTTCTTCTTCTCCGCGCGCATCCCCAGCCGCCAGATGATGATCGGCGACGCCGTGATCAGCAGCGCCAGTGTCGCCCAGGTGATCATCGCGGGATGATCGTGCCCGAGGAAGAAGGACGAGACGAGCGATCCGGCGAACACGAGAATGAAGAACAGATGGATCCGGAACGTCCCGAACAGCGTGTCCGGGCTCGACGAGTCGCCCTTCGGCGTCACGACGAAGCCGCTCTTGCGGCGCAGTACGGCGTCCAGCAGTGAGCGCGCGTAGATCGGCGCGGAGAGCGCGGACATCGCCATACCGGCCAGTCCGCCGGACCCCTCGGGCTCGTGCGGCGAGACGTTGTGGCGCCGGTTCCAGATGTAGAGGCCGATCTGGAGGGCGGAGGCGTTGCCGTAGAGCATCATCCAGATCGCCGGGTCGATCTGCACACCCGAGGCGCCCATGCCCAGGAACAGGGCACAACTCAGCGCCGCCAGGATCCAGTTGAGCGCCGACATCGGGTAGAAGATGATCATCATCGTGTAGTTGAAGAGCTTGCCGGGCGGCAGGGTGGTGAAGCCCCTCCAGTACTGCTTGAGGATTGTCTCGTACGTCCCCCGGGACCAGCGCAGCTGCTGGGTGAAGAAGTCCGTCCAGGCGGTCGGTCCCTCACCGACGGCGAGCACGTCGGGGGTGTACACCGAGCGCCACTTGTTGCCGGTCTGAGGGTTCCTGGCGCGGTGCATCTCGAACCCGGTCGCCATGTCCTCGGTGATCGAGTCGTACAGCCCGCCGATCTGCTTGAGCGCGGAGATCCGTACGGCGTTGCTCGTACCGACGAACATGGGCGAGCCGTAGCGGTTGCCCGCGCGCTGGATCAGCGCGTGGAAGAGGAACTGCTGCGACTCGGCCGCCTTCGTGACGAACGTGTCGTAGTTCCCGTACACCTGCGGGCCGATGACGAAGCCGACGTCCGGGTCGCGGAAGTAGCCGAGCATCCGCTCCAGATAGTTGGCCGTGGGGACGTGGTCGGTGTCGACGGAGGCGAAGAAGTCGTAGTCGTCGCCGTGCGCGTCCAGCCAGGCGTTGTAGTTGCCGTGCTTGGTCTTGGCGCGGTGCGCGCCCTTGGTCTGGTTCCACTTCGCCACGCCCTTGCGGGAGAAGTGGTGCACACCGAGACGGGCGCAGACCTCCTTGACGGCGGGGTCGTCGCCCTCGTCGAGGAGCCAGACGTGCATCAGCCCCCGGTGCCGGATCTTGACCGCGGCCTCCAGCGTCTTCGTCACCATCTCCAGGGGCTCCTTGCCCGGGACGAAGGAGGTGAGGAAGGCGACGCGGGTGCCGCTCGCGGGCACGACGGGGACGGGGTCACGTGCCACCAGCGTGGCGTGCGCGTTGGACAGCACGTTCATTGTGCGGAACAGCTCGATCAGTCCGATCGAGACGAGCATCACGATGTCGAGGACGAGCAGCGTGTCGTTCTTCAGGTTCGGGTCGCGCTCGGTCCAGTGCTGGGGCTGCATCAGCCAGGCGAAGAGACCGAGGGAGAGGAGAGGGGCGGCGCCGAGCAGCAGGGCCGCGCGGATCCGGTGCGGCTCCTGGGAGAGCAGCGAGCGGTACTGCACCTTGTACGGCTTGTTCGGATCGGGCTGGGTGAGCGGCCCGGCGAGCCGGCTGTAGTGCTCGTAGTCGTACTTGGGCAGTTCCGTCTTCTTCTGCCGGAACCGCGATCCGCCGGCCCTGAGCTGAGAGGGGACCCGGAGCTGGGTGGTCCGGGACGCGTCGTTGTTCGGCCGCTCGCCGTTCGGCGTCGACGTCATCAGTCATCCCCCCGCACGCATGCTGGTGCGTGATTGGTCGGTCGGTTCGTCCGGGTGCGCGCCACCGTCAGTACAGACACGCATCGGGACCTTCCGGTTGCATGATGCCGTTTGCGACATCGGCCCGTGAGTGGGACCCCCACCCCACTCGGTATGCAAACCGGAGCAAATTCTTCAGCTGCCCCAACTGCGAATCACACGCGCTTCTTTGGACCCGTCGGCTTCAGGATAGGTTCTACGACCCCCGCCATGATCGCAAGGATGAAAGATACTATTTGCTTCTGATATGCCCGCATTGAAGCCCCCCTGGGGGTGGAGCTGTGGCCGGACTGTGAAGTTCCCGCGAAGGCCGGACCCTCTCGCGACAGGGGATCAGGGAACGATCAAGGCCCCCTCGTACAGCTACGAGGGGGCCTTGATGTTGCGTGCGCCGCCAGGGACTCGAACCCCGGACCCGCTGATTAAGAGTCAGCTGCTCTAACCAACTGAGCTAGCGGCGCCTGCTGACCTGGAGAACTCTACCCGACGCCCCGGAGTGCTCCCAACCATTTGATGAGCGATGTGGCCTGTCGGATGGTCGTTTTTTACATTTGATCCGTCAAAATGTGATTAGTCAGGCTTGTTAGGACTGACGCCCGTGCAACACCGCACAACACCTTGTCGAGTGTGGAGGGGATCGCATGACCGCACCGGTCTTCGAGGAGTACGAACCCGCTGGTGACTGTCCTTGTGGCGGCTGCGCCGAGCAACGCCGCCTGCTGGCCCGGGGCATGTCCCCGCGCGAGGGCGGCCATCCCGCCACCCGTGGCGCGCGCCGCGCCCTGGTTCTCGTCACCGCGGCCGGAGTCGCGCTCTCCGCCTCGGGCGTGGGTGCGGGCGAGGCCGACGCGGACACCGGCGGGCCGGCGCGCGGTGCCTCGCTCGGTGGCTCGCCCGGCCCGGAGGGGGCCGCCACGGCCACGACCACGACCACGGCGCCGAACGCCGAACCGGAGCCCGCGACTCCGCAGGGCGCGAGCGGCCCGCTCTACGGGCCTCCGTCCGCGGGGCCCTCGCCCGACCCCGCGGTCGAGGCTCCACGCGAGACCAGCCGCGCCGACATCATCAACCGGGCCAAGGTGTGGGTGGAGGCGAAGGTCCCCTACTCCATGACCAAGTACTGGTCCGACGGCTACCGCCAGGACTGCTCCGGCTATGTCTCGATGGCCTGGAACCTGGACGGCAACGAGTGGACGGGCAGCCTGTCCCGCTTCGGCACCCGTATCGAGAGGGAGGAACTCCAGCCCGGCGACATCCTGCTGTTCCACAACCCGTCCGACCCGACCAAGGGGTCGCACGTGACGATCTTCGGCGGCTGGACCGACTACACGCACGCGCACTACCTCGCGTACGAGCAGACGAAGCCGTCCACCCGGGCGCAGGCGACGCCGATGGCCTACTGGAACAATTCGGCGAGTTACGTGGCGTACCGTTACAAAGGGGTGACCGGAGACAGCGGCGGCGACGCGGCGAAGCCGGTGAACACCGTGAAGCCGGCGGCCTTCCCCGGTGCGAAGTCCTTCGGCCCCGGCGCCGACAACGCGCACGTGACCAGGCTCGGCGACATGCTCGTCGCCCGGGGCGGCCAACGGTTCTACACCGTGGGTCCCGGCCCCCGCTGGAGCGAGTCCGACCGGCGTGCCACCGAGGCCTTCCAGCGGGCGCAGGGATGGGTGGGCGCGGAGGCGGACGGGATGCCGGGGCCGGACACCTGGCGGTACCTCGTGGAGGGGAAGGGCAAGGACATCCCGGGTGCGCGGGCGGGCCGCCCCGGCGGTACGGGCGCGGGGCCGGCGTACCCCGGCGCGGGGACGTTCCGGCCCGGCCGGTCCGGCGAGCACATCACCCGGCTCGGCGAGCGGCTGGTGGAGCGCGGCTACGGCAGCCACTACGTCACGGACCCCGGCCCGGCGTGGGGCGAGGCCGACCGGCGCAACGTCGAGGCCTTCCAACGGGCGCAGGGCTGGCGCGGCAGCGCGGCCGACGGGTACCCCGGCCCCGAGACTTGGCGACGACTCTTCGCATGACGACGGAGGCAAGGATGACCACACAGACATCGCAACCGAACGGTGACGGGCAGATGCTGCGGGGAGCGCAGGCCCTCAGGGCGGCGGCACGCAACGCGCTGACGGCACGAGGGCACGCGGAGCCCGTGGACCCGGCGGATTCGGCGGAGCTTTCCGGGGCCCCGGCGGAACCGGCCCGGCCCGTGGGACCCGTCGCCGCGACGGCGCCGGTGGCCTCGGTCGCGCCCGGGGAGGCCGAGGCCCCGGTGGCGCCCGCGCCGGTCGCCCCGGCCGGCTGGAACGAGAGCGGCTGGTACCAGAACGTACGTCTGCTGAGCGGGCCGCCCGCCGAGGCCGGCCCACCGCACGAGGGGGAGCCGCCGGGACCGGTGGCCACGGCGGCGCGCCCGGACGCGTTCGCGAAACAGCCCGCGGAGACGGAGCTTTCCGTCGGGCGCGACCACGGGCAGGTGGGTGAGCACGCGCCGGAGCACGCGGCCGGGCGCGCGCCCGAGTCGATGCCGTCGGGGGAGCCCGAGCCCGAACACGGCTTCGCCGCCGGGCCGGAGGCCTGTTACGGCGGTACGGCGCCCGAGGTCGCGGACATCGTGGAGTGGGCGTCGGCGGAGAAGGAGCGGGAGCGGCCACCGGAGTTCGTGTCGCTGGAGCTGCCGACGGAGACGGGCACCTCGCTGTCCACTGCCACCACCGAGGCCCCGGTCGAACAGCGCGTGGCGGCGGGCGGGCTCCTGGAGTCGCCGGAGATCGTGACCGAGTACTCCGCGCCCACCACGTACGCGATGCCGGTGGTGGAACCGGCGCCCGGGGACTCCGACGTACCGCAGGCGCGGGGCGGGTCGTGGCGGATGCCCCCGTCGGAAGAGCGCTCCGAGCGGGAGACGGACATGGGGGAGGCCTCGCCCGAGGCCGAGCCGGGCCACGAGGCCGCCGCCGAGTCCGTCGGGAACGAGAACGGGACCGGGACCGGCGACGCCGATGCGGCCGTCGCGACCGGCGCCGATGACGATCCGTCAGATTCTGCCGCCGCCACGTCCAGTGGCATCCCCGCCCCCGTGTGGAACGTCACCGTGCCCGCCGGGTCCGGCTCCGTCGTCCCCACCCGGGCCGCTCTCACCTTCGACAGCCAGCGCTGGAGCCCGCTCATCGTGGGCGAGGCCACCCACGAGATCCCCGTGCATCTCCTCTTCCGCGACGAGGGGTCGGCGACCGCCCCGACGGCCGGGCGCCCGCAGCTGCGGCGCGGACCCGCCGTCGCCACCCCGCCCGCGCCCGCCGTGCTGGACCCGGCCGCGTCCTCGCGTCCCGCGACACCGGTGGACACCAAGCTGGTCGAGCGGCCCGGCCCCACCCTGCCCGGCTGGACGGCGGCGCTCGTCGGATTCGCCGGGCTGTTCGGCTGCGCGGCGGTGCTCTGGTGGGTCGGGGCGATCCCCGAGGCGCTGACCGAGATGTTCGGGCTCGACTCGAACCCGTACAACGGGATCGGCATCGGCAAGTGGGCGCTGCTCGCCCTCGCCGTGACGCTCACGCTCTTCGCCTTCGGCGGACTCGGCCGGGGCCGGGTCGGTCACGCCTGGGTGCTGACGCTCTTCGGCGAGTACCGGGGGAGCGTGCGGCGTACGGGACTTCTCTGGGTGAGCCCGCTCCTGCTGCGCCGGCGTGTGGACGTACGGCTGCGGCACTGGCGCAGCGAGCCGATGCCCGCGGTCGACGCGAACGGTACGGAGCTGCGCGTCGTGGTCCTGGTGGTCTGGCGCGTCAGGGACACCGTCCGGGCGGCGCTCGGGGTGCGGGACCACGAGGAGTATCTGCGCGAGCAGGTCGAGGCGGCGATGGCCCGGGTGCTCTCGCAGCTGCCCGCCGACGCCTTCAACGAGGCCGCGCCGACGCTGCGCAACGCCGAGCTGGTCGGTGAGGCGCTGACCCGGATGCTGTCGGCCGAGTGCCGGCCCGTCGGGCTGGATGTCTTCTCGGCGCAGCCGACGCGGATCGAGTACGCGCCGGAGATCTCGGCGGCCATGCAGCGCAGCCGGATCGCGGCGATCGACGCCAGACACCGGGACAGCGTGCTGACGTCGGTGGTCGACGCGGTGGACGACACCGTGCACCGGCTCACCTCGCGCGGGCTGGTGGAGCTGGACGACTACGAGCGCAAGGTCCTCGTGAAGGATCTGACGGTGGCGTTCTACACCGGCAGGCACGGGCTGAACGAGCGGAGTTGACCGATCCGCGCGCGGGTGATTGGTCTGGACCTTTCTTGGCTTTGTTATGGACACGATCACGTGCCGTCAATACTCTGAGCCTTGGTCTAGACCTGATTGCGCAGTCAGGAGTCACCGCACCATCCGCGTCCCACGGTCCTTGGAGCGAGAGCATGCGTAAGAAGAGAATCAGCGCCGCGGTACTCGGTCTCGCGGTGGCGGGCGTCTCCCTGCTCGCCACCGGCAGCGCGACCAGCCACGGCTACACCGACTCACCGATCAGCCGTCAGAAGCTGTGCCAGAACGGCACCGTCACCGGATGCGGGAACATCCAGTGGGAGCCGCAGAGCGTCGAGGGACCTAAGGGCTTCCCGGCCGCAGGTCCCGCCGACGGAAAGATCTGCGCGGGCGGCAACGGTCAGTTCGCACAGCTCGACGACCCGCGTGGCGGCAACTGGCCCGCCACCAGCGTTGCCGGCGGGCAGTCCTACAGCTTCCGCTGGCAGTTCACCGCCCGGCACTCCACGAGCGACTTCCGCTACTACATCACCAAGAACGGATGGGACCCGACCAAGCCGCTCACCCGCGCGGCCCTCGACCCGCAGCCGTTCATGACCGTCCCGTACAACAACATGCAGCCGCCGGCCACGCTCGTCCACCAGGGCTCGATGCCGGGCGGCAAGTCGGGCAAGCACATCGTCCTGGCGGTCTGGAACGTCGCGGACACGTCCAACGCGTTCTACGCCTGCTCGGACGTGAAGTTCTGATCCATCTGGGTTCAGTCCACCTGGGTTCAGTCCGTCTGATCCCAGTCCATCAGCAGTGACCGACGAGGGTCCGCTTCCACGCTGACGGGCCGGGCCGTCGTACGCGGGGTGTGTGCCGCAACCCGCCTGCCACGGCCCGGCCTTGGCCTTTCCGCCGCCGGACCCGGCCGACTCAGATGGCCAGCGAGAGCACCACCGGGGCCGCGCCCCGGTTGAGCGTGTCCGCCGCCGAGCGCAGCCGGTGGGCGTGCTCGATCGGCATCGACAGCGCGAGACAGCCGACCGAGGAGCCCGCCGTCAGCGGCACCGCCGCGCAGACCGTCCCCACCGCGTACTCCTGGAGGTCCAGGATCGGCACCGTCGGCGGCTGGCTGTCCAGCTTGGAGAACAGCACCCGCTCGTTGGTGATGGTCCGTGAGGTGAGGCGCGCGATCTTGTGCCGGGAGAGATGGTCCCGGCGGCTGTTCTGGTCGAGCTGGGTCAGCAGGCACTTGCCGACGGCGCTCGCGTGCGCCGCCGAACGGAAGTCCACCCACTCGTTGACCGCGGGCGCGTCCGGACCGTCCGCGACCTGGGTGATCCTCACCTCGCCGTCGATGTACCGGCTGATGTAGACCGCCGCCCCGACCGAGTCGCGCAGCTCCGCGAGCGTGTCCTGGAGCTTGGCCTCCAGGGCCTCCTCACGGGTGGTCCCGGAGCCGAGCAGGACCAGCGAGTCGCCCACGACATAGGCGCCGTCCGCGACCTGTTCCACATAGCCCTCGCGGCGCAGCATCGCGAGCAGCGGGGCGAGATGGCCGGTCGGCAGACCCGTCTCGCGCGCGATCTGCACGTCGGTGACACCACCGGTGTGCTTGGAAACCGTTTCGAGGACGCGCAGGACGTATTGCACCGAGTGGAACGGCGCGGTCGGCTCCGGCTTCAGCGCCACGGTTTCCCCCTAATAGGTTGTGACCGCAAGCTTCTTTACCACGATAGCCGTCAAGAGCCGGTTGCGGGGCGGCTGTTGCGGAGAATGACCGCAGGTCCGGCGCCTCCATCTGGCGCGTATCGCCCCGGCATATGCCCGAGTCATAACCTTCGGCCGCGCGGAGCGGGAAACGGGGGAACCCGGTCCGTATCGTCGGACCGGGTTCCCCCGAAAACGGCGCGCCCTCCGCCTGCGTGAACGCGCCGGGCGTACGCCCTACAGAACCGCGCTCAGGAACTCCCGGGTGCGCTCGTGCTCCGGCTCGCTGAAGATCTTCTCCGGCGGCCCCGACTCGATGACATGACCGGCGTCGAACATCAGTACGTCATCGGAGATGTCCCGCGCGAAGTTCATCTCGTGCGTGACGCAGAGCATCGTGATGTCCGTGGTGTGGGCGATGTCCCTCAGCACGTCGAGGACGCCCGCGACCAGCTCGGGGTCGAGCGCGGACGTCACCTCGTCCAGGAGCAGCACCTGCGGCCGCATCGCGAGCGCACGCGCGATGGCCACCCGCTGCTGCTGGCCGCCGGAGAGCTGGCTCGGGTACGCGTCGCAGCGGTCCCCGAGCCCCACCAGGTCGAGCAGGCCGCGCGCCCGCTCCTCCGCCTCGTCCGGGGAGAGACCGAGCACATGCACGGGCGCCTCGGTGACGTTCCGCAGCACCTTCATGTTCGGGAAGAGGTTGAACTGCTGGAAGACCATGCCGATCTTCTTGCGCACCTCGCGGACATGGCGGTCGCCGGCCGGGACGAGCTTGCCGTCCCTCTCCTCGTGCGTGAGGTAGTCGCCGGCCACCCTGATCGTGCCTTCCTCCGGCTTGATCAGCGTCATCAGGAGTCTGAGGATCGTCGTCTTGCCCGATCCGGAGGCGCCTATCAGCGTCACGTGCTTGCCGGAGTTGACCGTGAAGTCGAGCGAGTCCAGGACCGTGTTGGACCCGAAGCGCTTGGTGACCTTGTCGAAGCGGATCAGCTCGCTGCCGTCGGCGACGGGATTGGCCGTTTCCTTCGAGGTGGTGAGGGGAGTGCTGTCAGCGGACAAGGCGACGCTCCAATGCTCGCATGAGAAGGGATGCCGGATAGGAGATGACGATGAAGGCCACACCCACGACGGTGAAGACCTCGACCGTCAGGAAGGTCTCGGAGGCGAACTGCCGTGCCTCGCCGAGCATTTCCAGTACTCCGATGACGAAGAGCATCGGAGTGTCCTTCAGCATCGCGATGACGTAGTTGCCCAGCGCGGGCACGACGCGGCGGATCGCCTGGGGCAGGATCACCGCGCCCCACGTGCGCGACCTCGGCAGACTGAGCGCCGTGGCCGCCTCCCACTGGCCCGCCGGGACGCCGTCGATGCCGGCGCGGTAGACCTCGGCGGTGTACGTCGAGTAGTGCAGGCCCAGGCCGATCACACCGGTGACCATGGCGCTGAGCGTCAGACCCCACTCGGGGAGCACGTAGTAGAGGAAGAACAGCTGCACGAGCAGCGGGGTGTTGCGGACGAACTCGGTGATGACGTTCACCGGCCAGCGCACCACCGCGAGGCCGGACCGCTGGGCCATCGCCCAGACGAGACCGAGGGCGAAGGCGAGCAGCGCGCCCAGGACCAGTGCCTGGAGTGTGACGAGCAGGCCGTCCCAGAACATCGGCATGAAGTCGCCGACCGCGGACCAGTCCCAGTTCATCGGCGCTCACCTCCCACGGTCGCCGGGGTGGTGTCCCCCCGGGAGATCTCGACCTTGCGGCCGATCGGCCGGGACTTCCTCTCGGGCCGCTGGCCGATCCCGGCCTTCGCCTGCCGCTCCAGGACGCGCATCCCGCGCGTGAGCACGAAGGCGAGCACGAAGTACATCAGCAGGATGATCGTGTAGACGGGCGCGCTCTGGCCGGTCGCGTTGCGCACCAGCGACGCACCGAAGGCGATGTCGGCCACGCCCATGATGGAGACCAGTGCCGTGCCCTTGAGCAGCTCGATCAGCAGGTTGTTGAACGGCGGGATCATCTCCGGCCAGGCCTGCGGCAGGATGATCTTCCGCAGCTGCTGCGCCGGGGTGAAGCTCAGCGCGATCCCCGCCTCGCGCTGGGCGGGAGCCACGGCCTGTACGGCGCCCCGGACGACCTCGGAGCCGTACGCCCCGTAGGTGAGCCCGAGCGCCAGCGTCGCCGCCCACAGCGGGACGAGCTGCCAGCCGAAGCCCAGCGGGAGCACGAAGAAGATCCAGAACATCAGGATCAGCGCGGAGGTGCCGCGGAATATCTCGAAGTACGCGCCGGATATGAAGCGCACGATCCACAGCCGGTGGGAGCGGGCGAGGCCGACGACCAGGGCGACCACGGCGGCCAGGGCGGCGCTGAAGACGGTCAGCTGGACGGTGATCCAGACGCCCTTGAGGAGTATTTCCCAGAGACCCCAGGTGATTTCGCTCATGGCGCGCACTTCTCCTTGGCGGTGATGGTCGTCATCTGGTCCTTCGTGAAGCCGAAGGGCCGCATGATCTCCAGGAGTTCACCGCTCTTCTTGAGCTTGTGCAGCTCGCGGTTGAAGGAGTCGCGGAGGTTGGTCTCCGGTGAGCGGAAGGCGAAGCCGCCGACGTCGATGACGGGCTTGCCGTCCACGACGGGCGTGACCTCCTTGGTGGCCTCCGCCTTCGTGCTCTCGGTCTCCTTGATGACGTTGAACACCGTGACCGCCGTGCCGGCGAAGACATCGACGCGGCCCTGCTCGACGGCGAGCAGTCCGGCCAGCTGGTCGGGCAGGGTCGTGATGCTCTTGACCCCGGCCTCCTCCGCGTAGCCGATCTCCGCGTAACCGACACCCGTCGCCATCTTCGCGCCGGCGTCCGCGATGTCCTGGTAACTGTTCAGATTCTTCGGATTCCCCTTCGGCACGATGAACGCGTCGAGCATCTGGTATTCGGGGTCGGCGAAGATCACCTGTTCACAGCGTTCCGGGTTGATGTACATCCCGGCGGCGACCACATCGAATTGGAGCGAGTTCAGTCCGGTGATCAGCGAACCGAACTCGGTGGCGAAGGGCTGGACACTGTCCACGCCCAGCTCCTTGAAGATGCGCGAGGCGATGGCCGGGGCCGAGCCCGTCATCTCGCCGTCCTTGCCGATGTAGCTGTACGGCTGCTCACCCGCCAGCCCGAGGCGCACCGTTCCCTTGGCGCGCAGCTGGTCGAGGAGCGTTCCTCCGTCGCCGGCGTCGGCGGTGGCCACGCGGCTGCATCCGCTGGAGGCTCCGACCGCCCCCGCGACACCGAGTGCCGCGGCGCCCGCGAGCAGCGAACGGCGCCTGAGCCCGCTTCCTGTGCTTCGTCTGTTGTTCCCCTTTAGTGGAGCCATAGGCGCGCGGCTACCCGAATCGTCCGAGGGTATGCGGATCATTTTCGGACCGATATGCCTATCGTTACCCGCGGGGCGGGCGGTCCGTCCGGCCCCGCATTCGCGCGGCCGGGGCGGGTATTCATGGCCGGACACAGGCTGTATACGAACCGACGAGAAGGGCGCGAAGACTTATGAGTGAGCGCTTCATCGAAGTCTCCCTGGACAGGCGCGGAGTGCGCTGCACCGCCAAACTCCTCGACGAACTGGCCCCGATCACCTGCGCCGCGGTGTGGGACGCGCTGCCGCTGGGCGGTGACGTCTACCACGCCAAGTACGCGCGCAACGAGATCTACGCGCTGATGCCCGGGTTCGCCGCGCAGGAGCCGCCGTTGGAGAATCCGACGGTCACCCCCATTCCGGGTGATCTCTGCTATTTCACCTTCTCCGACACGGTGCTCGGCACCACGTCGTACGGCTACGAGGAGCAGGCCGCCCACCGGGGCCGCCGTACCGTCGTCGACCTCGCGCTCTTCTACGAGCGCAACAACCTGCTGATCAACGGCGACACGGGGTGGATCCCGGGCATCGTCTGGGGCTCGGTGGTCGAGGGGCTCGACGCGATGGCGGAGGCGTGCCAGGACCTGTGGCGCGCGGGCGCGACGGGCGAGACGCTCAACTTCCGCCGGGTCTGAGGCGGTGGGCCCACGCCGTCCCCGGTCGCCGGGCGGGCCTGTCCGAGGCCGTCCGGCGACCGAGGACATTACCGGCCGTCAGGACGGGCCCGGTGGCCCTGTGCGGACAGAGCGCTACGCGCCGGTCGGGGCCGGCAGCGAGGTCGCTCCCGACTCGTACAGCGCGTGTGCCGCCCGCATCACCAGCGCGTCGGCGTGACGGGCACCGACCAGCTGGAGGCCGATCGGCAGCCCGTCCGCGTCCACCCCGCACGGCACGGTCGCGGCGGGCTGCTGGGTCATGTTGAAGGGGTAGGTGAACGGGGTCCATCCGGTCCAGCGGTGGTGGCCCGAGCCCTTCGGCACCTCCACGCCCGCCTCGAAGGCGGTGATCGGCATGGTCGGCGTGACCAGCAGGTCGTACGTCTCGTGGAACCGGCCGAGCCGGCGGCCCAGCTCCATCCGCGCGTCCACCGCCGCCAGATAGTCCAGCGCGCTCGCCCGCGCCCCCGTCGCCACGATCTCCTGGAGCCCCGGGTCCAGCAGTTCGCGCTGCCGGTCGCCGAGCGACTGCGTCACCCGCGCCGCGCCCGTGAACCAGAGTGTGTGGAACGCCTCCACCGGGTCCGAGATGTCCGGGTCGGCCTCCTCGATGTACGCGCCCAGCTCGGCGAGCCGCTCCACCCCGCGCCGGACCGCCGCCGCCACGTCCGGCCGCACCGCGACCTGGCCGCCGAACGACGGCGAGTACGCGATCCGCAGCCCGGCCACCCCCTCCGACAGGGCGCCGCCGACACCTCCTGCCGGGGCGAGCTGCGACCAGTCACGCCAGTCCGGGGCGCTGATGACATCCAGCAGCAGCGCGGCGTCCGCGGCGTCCCGGGTCATCGGACCGGCGTGCGCCAGTGTGCCGAACGCGCTCGACGGGAAGAGCGGGATCCGCCCGTAGGTCGGCTTGAGCGCGAAGATGCCGCAGAACGACGCGGGGATCCGGACCGAGCCGCCGCCGTCGGTGCCGATCGACAGCGGCGCGGCGCCGAGCGCGACCGCCGCCGCGCTGCCGCCGCTGGACCCGCCTGCGGTCCTGGACAGCTCGTACGGATTACGGGTCACCCCGCTCAGCGGCGAGTCCGTCACGCCCTTCCAGCCGAACTCCGGCGTCGTCGTCTTGCCGACGAGGACCGCGCCGTGCTCGCGCAGCCGCGCCACCGCGGGCGAGTCCTCGTCCCAGGGACCCGCGGGGTCGATCGTCCGGCTGCCGCGCAGCGTCGGCCCGCCGCGCTGGAGGAAGATGTCCTTCACCGAGACGGGGACCCCGTCCAGCAGCCCCTGGGGCTCCTTTCCGCGCCACCGGACGGTGGACTCCTCGGCGGCGGCCAGCGCCGCCTCGGCGTCGACCCGGACGAAGGCGTTGACGAGCGGTTCGATCGCCTCGATCCGGTCCAGCGTGGCGCGCGTCACGTCGACCGGTGAGAAGTCGCCCCTCTCGTAGCCGGCCAGCAGCTGTCGTGCGGTGAGATCGGTGAGGAACATGGACTCAGTCATGCATGGGGACGTACCCACGTTTCTTGTCCACCACGTTAGGCAGTGGCTCTCCGGACGCCCAGATGTCGTAAAGCCCGACGAACTGCTCGCCCAGTCGGTCGCGCCAGCCGACGGTGTCACCGCTCATGTGCGGCGACACGATCAGCCCGGGCACGTCCCAGAGCCGGCTCTCCGGATCGAGCGGCTCGGACTCGAAGACATCGAGGGCCGCGCCCGCGATCCAGCGCTTGGACACCGCCTCCACCAGCGCGTTCTCATCGACGAGCTGACCGCGCCCGACATTGATGAAGCGCGCGGACGGCTGCATCAGACCGAAGAGACGCGCGTCGAACATGCCGCGCGTGCTCTCGGTGAGCGGAGCCGCGCAGATCACCCAGTCGGACCGCGTCAGCAGCCGGTCCAGCTGGTCGGCGCCGTGGATTCCCGGGCGCGCCGTACGGCCGGTGATCGCCACCGTCACGCCGAGCGCCTTCAGCGTGTCGGCGATCGCCCGGCCGATCGGACCCGCGCCCACGACGGTCGCACGGCTCTCGGCGACCCGCAGTCCCTCGCGGTGGCGCCAGCGCCGCTGGCGCTGGAGTTCGAGAGTTCCGGGCAGATCCTTGGCCATGGCAAGCACCAGGCTCGCCACATATTCGGCAATGGGCTCCTCGAAGATGCCCCGGGCGTTTGTGACCAATGTTTCGGAGTTGATCAGCTCGGGGCTGAGCAGCCGGTCCACGCCGGCGCTCGCCGTGTGCACCCAGACCGGCCTCGGACCGTCCCCCGGCCAGGCGAGGCGGATCGCGTCGGATGTGAAGTCCCACGCCAACAGGACGTCGGCCAGGGGGAGTTGAGCGGCTAGGTCGGAGTCGTCCGCGTACCGGATGCGGGCTCGGCCGGTCAGCCGGCCGAGGCGCGGCGGTGGGTCGGCACCCAGTACGAGAAGGGTCGGTTCGGCCATCGGGAGAGCCCTTCTGAGCGGGGCGGGGATTTCCCCGAGGAAAACTCGTTGCAACGTCTTTCCTGTGCGGATTGACCACGCTCGCATTTAGCTCCTACCGTCGTCAACAACAGCCAAAGGGGGCCGTGCCTTGGATGTCTCCTTTCTGGGTGGACCGCAGCCGCAGCGTGGTGTCGGTGTGGTCGCCCCATTCGATTTCGCTCTCGACCGTGAACTCTGGCGTTGGATGCCCGACGAGATCTCGCTGCGCCTGACGAGGACGCCCTACGTCCCCGTCGAGGTGTCGCTGGACCTTGCCAGGCTCGTGAGTGAGCACGAGACCCTTGGAGAGGCGGTGCGTGCCCTTGGGGCGACCGAACCGGAAGTGATCGCGTACGCCTGCACCTCGGGCAGCTTCGTCGGCGGGGTCGGCGGCGAGCGGGCCATGTGCGAGGCCATGAACAGGGCGGGCGAGGTGCCCTCGCTCACCACCTCCGGCGCGCTCCTCGAAGCGCTGGAGGAGCTGGGCGCGAAACGGATCGCCCTGGTCACGCCCTATACGGAGTCGGTCACGGAGTCGCTGGAGGAGTACCTGGCGGAGGCCGGGGTAACCGTCACGGGTCGCGCCTTTCTGGGGCTGACCAGGCACATCTGGAAGGTGCCGTACAGGTCGGTCGTGGACATGGCGCGGCAGGCCGTCGTCGGTGCGGCCGACGCGCTGTTCATCAGCTGTACGAACCTGCCGACGTACGACGCGATCCCGCAGTTGGAGGCCGAGCTGAGGATGCCGGTGCTGTCGGCGAACCAGGTCACGATGTGGGCGGCGCTGCGCCGCATCGGCGCGCACGCGGTCGGGCCCTACCAGGGCCTGCTGCTCAACCCGCCTCCGGTGCGCCACGTGCCTACGCTGGAGGGGATGGGAGAACTCGCCGAGGCCTCGGACATACCCGAGGTCCCGATCTCCGAGATCGCGGAGATCAAGGAGATCTCCGCGATCAGTGACATCCCCGGCATCGCGGAGATGGGGCGGATGGAACCGGTCCAGCAGATGCAGGACATCCAGCCGGCCCAGCCGGCCGAGTGGGCGCAGCCCTCCCAGCCGGACGCTCCGACCGAGGAACAGGAAGGGTGGACATGACGACCGTCGGACTTCTCTACCCCGGCCACTCCGCCGAGGACGACTACCCCCGTCTGGAGATGCTCTTCGACAGCGACATCAGACTGCCCCTCGTCCACACCGACATCGGCGAGGACGCCCACCGGGTCGACGCCCTTCTGGAGATGGGTTCGGCCCGGCGGCTGGCGGACGGTGTCGAGGAGCTGCGGATGGCGGGCGCCGAGTCCGTGGTCTGGGCCTGTACGAGCGGCAGCTTCGTGTACGGCTGGGACGGCGCGCACGAGCAGGCGCGCACCCTGGCGACGGAGGCGGGGCTGCCCGCTTCGAGCACGTCCTTCGCCTTCGCGCACGCGGTGCAGGCGCTGGGAGCCCGGCGGGTCGCGGTCGCCGCGACCTATCCGGAGGACGTCGCTGGCTACTTCACCGCCTTCCTGAAGGCGGCGGGCATCGAGGTGGTCTCGACCCGCGGCAGCGGCATCATCACCGCCGCCGAGGTCGGCACCTGGGGCCGGGACGAGGTGCTGGCCCTGGCCCGCGCGGGTGACCACCCGGACGCGGAGGTGGTTCTCCTGCCGGACACCGCGCTGCACACCGTGGCGTTCCTGCCGGAGCTGGAGGAGGCCGTGGGCAAGCCGGTGCTCACCGCGAACCAGGTCACGGTCTGGGAGGGCCTGCGGCTGGTGGAGCGGCACGCGTGGGCCCCGAAGCTCGGGACGCTCTTCGCGAGCCGCGAGTAGCGGCCCCCGGGCCGGGAATAAAACGGAGCCGTCCTCCTGTTGCCGGGGGTTGTACTTGATTCCCGCTCAGGAGGGCTCGCACCGGTGGTTGACGCAATTCGAGGGACGACGCTGGGCGACGCGCCCGTCCCGCTGTCCGTACTGGACCTGGTCACCGTCGGCAGCGGAAGCACCGCGCGGCACTCGCTGCGGACCAGTGTCGAGATCGCCAAGCTCGCCGAGCGCCGGGGCTACCAGCGGCACTGGGTCGCCGAGCACCACTCGATGCCCGGCGTCGCCTCCTCGTCGCCCGCCGTGATCCTCGCCCATCTCGCCGCCCACACCGAGCGGATCCGGCTCGGTTCGGGCGGCGTCATGCTGCCCAACCACGCCCCGCTCGTCATCGCCGAGCAGTTCGGCACGCTGGAGGCCCTCGCCCCCGGGCGCGTCGACCTCGGGCTCGGGCGGGCGCCCGGCACCGACGGGGCGACGGCGGCCGCACTGCGCCGCACCGACCGGCTGAACGAGGGCGCCGACGACTTCCCGCAGCAGCTCGCGGAGCTCACCCGCTTCCTGGACGACGACTTCCCGGACGGGCACCCGTACTCCCGGATCCACGCCGTCCCCGGACCTGTCCAGGGCCCGGCCGCACGCCCGCCGATCTGGCTCCTCGGCTCCTCCGGCTTCAGCGCCCGGCTCGCCGCCACCCTCGGGCTGCCGTTCGCCTTCGCGCACCACTTCTCGGCGCAGAACACCATCCCCGCGCTGGAGCTCTACCGCCAGTCCTTCCGGCCGTCCGCCGTGCTCGACGCCCCGTACGCGCTGATCGGCGTGGCCGCACTCGCGGCCGACGACGAGAAGGAGGCCCGCCGGCAGGTCCTGACCGGCGCGCTGTCGATGCTGCGGCTGCGCACCGGGCGCCCCGGACTCGTACCGACGCCCGAGGAGGCGGAGGCGTACAGCTTCAGCCCGCAGGAGCGTGACTTCGTCGACGGCTGGCTGACGAACATCGTCCACGGCACCCCGGACGCCGTCCGCGCCGGACTCGACGACCTCCAGAAGCGCACCGACGCCGACGAGCTGATGCTCACCGCCAACGCCCACGGCGCCGAAGCCCGGCTCCACAGCTACGGTCTGATCGCCGACGCGTACGGCCTGCCCGCCTGACCGTGCGGCGGTGGGGCCGGGTCAGACCTTCAGCGGGCCGGTCCCGATCATCTCCGCGATCCGCTCCGGCCCCACCGCCCGCGAGTACAGCCAGCCCTGCCCGGTGTCGCACCCGATCCCGCGCAGGCGCGCCGCCTGCCCCGCCGTCTCCACGCACTCCGCCGTGACGGTCAGGCCCAGCCGGTGCGCGAGATGGACCAGCGTCTCGACGATCGTCTCGTCCGCCGGATTGGGGTGGGCGCCGCCGTCGTAACGGAAGCCCCGTACAAAGGAGCCGTCCAGCTTCAGTACGGAGACGGGCAGCCGGCTCAGATAGGCCAGGTTCGAGTAGCCGGTCCCGAAGTCGTCGATCGCGATCCGCACCCCCATGTCGCTCAGCGCCTGGAGCGCCTGGAGCGGCCGGCCCGCCGAGCCCATCACGGCCGACTCCGTCAGCTCCAGTTGGAGCAGATGCGGCGCGAGGCCCGTCTCGGCGAGGATCGCGGCCACGTCCGCCACCAGGTCGGAGTCCCAGACCTGCCGTACGGCGACGTTGACGCTCACGAACAGCGGCCGCTCCGCCGGGTGGTCGCGCTGCCACCGACGGGCCTGGAGACAGGCCGTACGCAGCACCCAGCGCCCGAGCTGGACGATCGAGCCGTCCTCCTCGGCGATCCCGACGAAGCGGTTGGGCGCGAGGATGCCGAACTGCGGATGGTCCCAGCGGACCAGCGCCTCCACGCCCTGGAGGACGCCGTCGGCCATTCCCACCAGCGGCTGGTACTGGAGCACGAACTCCTCGCGCTCGACCGCCGGGCGCAGCGTGGACGACAGCGCCTGGCGGGTCATCCGGTGCGCGTTGCGCTCCGGGTCGAAGAGGGTCCAGCGGGCCTTGCCGTCCGCCTTCGCCCAGTACAGCGTCGTGTCGGCGACCTGCATCAGGCCGGTGGGCGTGGTGCCGTCGGCGGTCCGTTCGACGACGCCGATGGAGGCCGAGACCGAGAGCCGCTGCCCGGCCAGGTCGAAGGGGAGCTGAAGCGCGGCGAGTACGGCGCGGGCGAGGTCGGCGAGCTGTTCCGTACCGGCCGAGTCCTCGACCAGGATCGCGAACTCGTCACCGCCGAGACGGGCGACGAGATGGCTGCCGCCCCGGCTGTGGGCGTCGTTGTCGGCGCACTCGGTGAGCCGGCCCGCGACGGCGGCGAGCAGCCGGTCGCCGACCCGGTGCCCGAGGGTGTCGTTGACGGCCTTGAACCCGTCGAGATCCAGATAGCAGAGCCCGATCCGCCCTGTTCTGCCATGGTCGTACGACGATTCGAGCGCGGCGGAGAGCCGTTCGAAGAACAGCGTGCGGTTGGGCAGCCGGGTCACCGGGTCGTGCATCTGGAGATGGCGGATCCTGGCCTGGAGTTCGCGCCGCTCGCTGATGTCCGAGAGGGAGAGCAGCACCGAGCCGCCGTCGGGCAGCGGCGCGACGGTGACCTCGGCCCAGAGCGTGCGGCCGTCGGGGTGCTTGAGGCGGCGGGTGCAGCGGAAGCGGGAGCGGCGGCCCCGGAGCACCTCGTGGTACGCGTGCCAGGTCCGGTCGTCGGACGCGAGGTCGACCAGGTCGGCGGCGGCGCGGTCGCGCAGTGCGGAGCGTTCGGCGCCGACCAGCTCGGCGAGGGCGTCGTTGGCGGTGACGACGGTGCCCCGGCGGTCCACGACGGCCATCGGGAGCCGGGCGGCGTTGAAGGCCGCGCGGTAGTCGCGGAGGTCGGCCTGGTGGCCGGGGTTCTCGCGCTCGCCCCGCCGGCCGGCGGGGGTGGGCCGCGCGGGCGCCGGGCGGGTGAGGGTCCGCAGCTCGCCGAACGCGAAGCCCGTACCGTCCCGCATGGCCAGAGCATCACTCTCCGTCAGCGACGGCGTGCTGGAATCGGGTGCCGCGACTGCCGCAGGCCGCGGCCTTTCGGAGGTTCCGCTCACGGCTCGCTCCCGCGGTGCAGTGGTCTCGTACAGGGGGATTCGGGATGGTCGGCGCAGATAAGTCTGCCGATCATAGAGGCTGGCCACTGGGCCGTTCCAGCTCCTCGGTGGTGAACGGGGGCGCGCGAGGTCGACGCCGGGACCGGGGACGATCGTTTCTGCGCGGCTGCGGCGCGGGACGGACTCGTCCTGATCGGTTGTGACTTTCCGTGATCCGTCGGGGGTGTCGTCCACTCACCCAACCGGGCCACTGGAACAGGGCGTCCTCCGGCAAAAAGGCACAAGGTGGGTGAGCTGTCCCGCATTCCACAGCCGGAGGTCCACGTGGAGCGTCGCCCGACACACGGGGGAGTGGAACGGCCGCGCCTGCGCAGCACGGCCGCGGCCTTCACCTCCCTCGTCGCGGTCGCCGCCACCTCACTGGTGGCCGGCCCCGCCGTGGCAGCCCACTCCGCGGGGCCGTGCGCCCTGCCGCGTACCGCCGCGCACCACTCCCTGGGCCTCGACACCTGGAACGCCTCCTATCCGCGCCCGGCCAGGACCCTGGACGCCGTCATGGTCTTCCTCTCCTTCCCGGACGGGGTGCCGCGTCTCGAACCGGCCGAGCTGGTGGCCGACCACTTCCCCGCGACCAGCAGATTCTTCGAGCGGGCCTCGTACGGGAAGTTCGCCCTGCGCCCGCACCCGCGGCTCCGGTGGGTGGAGATGCCCCGCCCCTCCACGGACTACGCCATAAGGCGCGACTGGGACCCGGCGATGCGCACGGCGTATCTCAAGGACGCGCTCTCGGTCGCCGATCCGGTGATCGACTTCTCGCGGTACGACCTCGTCTATCTGGTCGCCGACCCGGACGCGCCCGGCGTGGACTCCGACGCGACGAAGGTGGTGAACTTCGACCATCCGCTCAGCGCGGACGGCACGGACATCAAGCGCGTCGTCACCGTCTTCGAGCGCCATCCCCCGGACCGCAATGTGCTGGCCCATGAGACCGGCCACGTGTTCGACCTGCCCGACCTCTACCACCGGCCGACCGACGGCAAGGGCGACTGGGACACCCACGTCGGCGACTGGGATGTGATGGGCAGCCAGTTCGGACTCTCGCCCGACCTGTTCGGCTGGCACAAATGGAAACTGGGCTGGCTCGAAGGACGGCAGATCAGCTGTGTGAAGCCCACCGGCAGCAGCATGCTCACCCTGGAACCGCTGGACACCGCGCCCCCGCCCGGCGCGAGCGCCGGGACCCGGCTCGCGGTGGTCAGGACCGGCGAGAACTCCGCCCTCGCGATCGAGGCGCGCGGCGCGACCGGCAACGACGCCACCACCTGCAACGAGGGGGTCCTGATCTACCGGGTCGAGGGCGAGGCCGAGTCGGGCGGCGGCCCCATCGAGGTGATCGACACCCACCCGGACAGCGAGGCGTGCTGGGACCAGTCGGTCTATCCACCGCTGGCGGACGCGCCCCTGGGCGTCGGGGAGACGTTCACGGTGCCGGGGGAGGGCACGAAGGTGGAGGTGGCCGACCGCACACGGACGGGCGCGTGGACGGTGAAGGTCACGACGGGCGTCTGACCCCGGGCGTACGAGAAAGCCCCCCGCTTCCGCAGGGGGCTTTCCGTGTCTGTGCGCCGCCAGGGACTCGAACCCCGGACCCGCTGATTAAGAGTCAGCTGCTCTAACCAACTGAGCTAGCGGCGCCTGCTGACGTCGTAGACCTTAGCACCAGGATCGGTGCGAAGAAAAATCGATATGACAGGCCCCGGGCGACGCTGGTGCGCTGCTCAGGGGCGGGAACCCGGCAGGCTCGCCACCGCGTCGGTCCGGGGGCGGGTGACCGCCGTCCGTAACCTGGGGCGGCCCGCCCGGACGCACGCCCACAGCAGGACCTCGGGGCCCGGCAGCCACGGATGGCGGGTGTCGGGGGCCACCACCCAGCGCGGCGCGGGACAGGGCGCGGGCACCAGCGGCGGGACGGTCACGGCGTCGCCGGAGCCGTGGCAGAGCAGCGGCGGTACGGCCGGGGCGGCGCCCTCCGGGGCCGAGCGCCCCCACTCCTCCCAGGCCAGCAGCGACGGCAGCCGCTGGGCGGTGCCGGGGGCCGCGAACAGCATCGTCCGGCCCCGGTGCGTGGCGACCGGTCCGGAGCCGGGGCCGTCGGACCACAGCCGGTCGAGCACACGTCTGCCGAAGACGGCGGGCACGTTGACGACGTCGAAGACGGCGCCGCAGGGCAGCACTCCGGGGGTCGTCGGTCTGGCCTCCCAGAGGGAGAGCGTGGAACGGGGATACGGCTCCGCCGAGGCGAGCCAGCCGGCGCCGGCGGCGGTGACCTGCGCGGTGTGATGGCGGCCGTCCTCACGGAGGTAGTCGAAGATGTCGGTCCGGCGCTCGTCGTCACAGGCACCCGGACTCAAGGGGGATTCTTCTCGCAGCCATGCGCTCATGACATCTACATCTACCGGGAGTAACCGACCCGTTCCCGGGAGTTGCCGGAAATCGGGACAGGGTGGTGCGGGAGGGCGTAACCTGCGGCCCGGCATATGCCAGGCGGCCGGCCGGAGAACCCGCCCGTTCACTCTCCCGGGGTGCGTCCGTCCCGCAGCAGATCCCGCCCGAACTCCACCATCTTCTTGGCGTAGTCCTCGGTCCACTCCGCCCGTGCCGCGATGTCGGCGGGCGTGAGCCGGTCGAACCGCCGCGGGTCGGCGAGCTGGGCGGCGGCGAGGGCCTGGAACTCCACGGCCCGGTCGGTCGCGGCCCGGAAGGCGAGCGTCAGCTCGGTGGCCCGGTCCAGCAGGGCGCCCGGGTCGTCGATGGACTCCAGGTCGAAGAAGTGCTCGGGATCGGAGGCCGCCTCCGACGGCTCGAACAGCAGCGGGGCGGGCCGCAGCCGCCGCTGACTCGACTCGGATTCCGCCATGTGTGCCTCCTGCTGGTCCTGGTGCGGGTGCCTGTGATGTCGCACGTGTTCGCCACGGCCACCGTCCATTGTCCCGCCCCGCGCAAGTGGGCCTCGGGGTCGCCCGGACCGCCCGGCGCGAGCAGGTCTCAGGGCGTCCAGGTCACGCGGTGTTCCGCGAGGTGGGAGAGGACCGCGTGGTTCGCCTCCCAGCCGTCCGGGAACTTGATCGTGACTCCCAGCTGGACCGGCTCCGTCGACGGGTGCTCGTCGAGCAGTTCGGGGACGCCCGCCCGGCAGACCACGACGCAGGCGTGGCGGTGGCGGGAGGTGAGCACGCACAGGCGGCCCGTCTCCAGATGGAACGCCGTCGCGTCCGGGCGGCCCGAGAGCGGGTGCAGGACGACCGTCACGTCGAACTCACGGCCCTGGAGCCGGTTCGCCGTGTCCACGGCCACCCCCGTCACCCCGAGCTCCGCCAGCGCCGCGCGGACCGCCGCCGCCTGGTCGCGGTGCGCCGTGCCCACGGCGACGCGGTCGGCCGTCAGCGGCGCCGCCCCCGGGCCGCGCTCGCCGGTCGTCGCGCCGCCCCGGTCCAGCAGCCGGCGGACCACCAGCGCCACCGCCCGTACCGCCTCGGGGTCCGTACGGGGCGTACGACGCGCGGGCAGCTCCAGCAGACCCCAGCCCGACGCCGCCGCCTCGTCCACCACCCGGTCCGGGCCCGAGCCGTCGGACGGGACGGCGAAGGTGAGCCGCCGGTCCGCCGGGCCCGTACCGCTGCGGAACGGCGTGTACGGGTAGAACGCGTCCGACACCAGCGGCGCCGCCGACGCCGGCAGCCGCCACGACACCGGGAGCCGGTGCTGCGGCAGTTCGGGATTGTGCGCGAGAAGGGTGGCGACCGCGCTCGCCGACGGGTCGTACGACAGCCCCGCCCACTGGTCCGCGCCGACCACGCTGAACGGGTCCAGCTGCCCCGGGTCGCCCACGAACAGCGCCCGTTCGAAGAGCCCCGCGACCGCGAGCAGCGCGTCCGACCGCATCTGGTACGCCTCGTCCACGATCGCGTGCCGCCACGGCTCGACGCCCTGCACATGCGCCCACTTGGCGGCCGTGGACACGACGACGTCCAGGCCCGCGAGATCGGCCGCCTTCGCCGACTTCCGTACGGACGGGAACTCGTCCAGCGACGGGTCGTACGGATCCGGGTCGTTGCTGTGCAGCCGGCCCACCGGCAGGTCCGGGGCCTTCTCGGCGAGCCGTGAGACGAGGTCGTCCACCTGCGCGTTGGTCTGCGCGACGACCATCAACGGCCTTCCCGCCGCAGCCAGTTCGAGCGCGGCGCGCACCACGAGCGTCGACTTCCCGGCGCCGGGCGGCGAGTCGACGACCACGCCCCGGTAGGCGCCGTGCAGCGTGTCGTACAGGATCGCGTCGGTGGCCCGCGCGGCCTCGGCGCCGGGATCGAAACCGGCCCGGTCGGATGCGGTCGTGGCGGTCACAGGAAGTCGTCCTCGGTCACCGGGTCGGGAAGCGGGAGGGGGAGAGAGGGCGCGGGCGCGTCGTCGGCCGGCGTATGCGACTCGGGAAGGCGTACGGCTCCGAGGACGGGACCGGCCACGTCCGCGCCACCGGCACCGGCGTCGGGAGCAGACGTGCTCACGGTGCCCGCGCCCTCCGCGCCCGGCGGCCCCCCGTGCGTCCACGGCGTCTCCTCCGCCGACGGCAGTTTCGGGCCACCGCGCTGGTCGTGTTCGAACAGGGTCCAGGCGATCCGGTCGCCCTTCCGGGGGACCGACCCCTCGGCGGGCTCCTTGCCACGGCCCATCCGGTCCGTCAGCCGCACCACCAGCATCCCGTGCCCGCCGGGCTCCCGTTCGACGAACTCGGCCGACTGCGGCTTGCCGTCCAGCGAGCGGTAGACCTTCGCGCGCTCGCCGAGCTGCGGCCGGTCCTCGCTGTACAGGGTGATCAGCGGACGCGGACCCGGCCGTCTGCCCTCGCTGTAGGCCATCACCACGTCCGTCACCTCCCCGATGAACGCCTCGCCGGAGAGTCTGCGCCCGGCCAGCACCAGCGGGTCGTCCAGCGCCTCCTGCGCCTCCAACTGCGCCTGTGCGGTCTCCCGCGAGGCCAGCTTCTGCGCCGCCGTCACCGCGTCGTCGTGCCGGGGCTGCGGCGGTTCGCCGGACCGCACCCGGTCCCGGTGGCCCGTGAAGGACCAGCGGTCGCGCGTCCAGCGGTCGGCGACCCGCGCCCCCTCCGGCAGCTCCCGCACCAGGTCGAGCCCCCGCCACACCGCGTCCCACGTCGGCCGCGCCTGGCTCTCCAGCAGCCGCCGGATCTCCCGCTCGGCCCTCGTCAGCCGGCCCAGCTGCTCGTCCGCGCCCGGACCGTCCTCGGCGGCCCCGAGCGACTGACGCGCCCGGTCGTACTCGTCGATCGCCGGCGCCAGCAGCCTGTTGTCGAACGCCGGGTCCGTCGCCGGGCCCGCGGGCGGGCAGAGCAACTGCCCACGGCCGTCCCGCTCCGTCTCCGCTCGGAGAGCGGCGTCCCGCCCCGACCCCCCGTGCGGCGGGTCGATCCAGGCGAGCAGCGCGCCCAGATGCTGGTCCTCCAGACTGGACTGCCCGGTGGCCCAGTGCCTGTTGAGCAGATCGGTCGCCGCGAGCAGCAGCGACGACCCCGGCACCCGCGCCCGCTCGCCGTAGTGCGTCAGCCAGCGGCCCAGCAGCGGGACGCGCGCGGGCGCCGGATACGGCGTGTCCGGGTCCTGCTCCGCCGTACGCCGGAACCGCATCGAACGCCCCAGCAGCCGCACGAAGTCGACACCCGGCCGGTTCGGCACGATCAACTGCGGCGCGTCCACACAGAGATCGACCTCCACCTTGACGCGTCGGCCCGTCTCCGGGTCGGTCTCCGCGCGTTCGGCGGGCTCGACCTCGTCCGCGTACGCGTCCAGATGCGGCAGGAGCACCTCCGCCAGATCGGCGAGGAAGGCGAACCGCAGATCGCGGTCGCGGGGCTGCGCCACGGAGAGCAGACGGGGCGACTCCCGGTCCGTACCCACGAGGGCGCCGAGCGGGGCACCGGCCTCACCGGCCGTCGTGAGCGGCACGAAGACGAGCGGGCGCTCGGAGAGCCGCCGGTGGCGCACGGTGGCCAGCGGCTGCGCGCGCCCGCTCTCCACCGCCTCCAGCCGGGCCAGGGTGGTGATCAGCGACATCCGGCGACCGCGCCTTCCGGGACGGACCCCGGGCCCCCGGGGACCGGTTCCAGCGCCTCGGCGCGCAGCGCGGCGGCCCTGCGCAGCGCCACGACCGTCGGGTCGTCGTCGGCGGCCCCCGGCGCGCTCTCGCCGCGCGCCGCCGCCAGGACGGCGCCGACCGTCGTCAGCCCGCCCAACTCGCCCCGTACGCCCCGTCCCAGCGCCTCCACGGCGCCGGCGGAGCGGGCCTGGCCCCGGCAGTGGAAGGCCAGCTCGCAGGCGGCCAGACACTCCGGCGCGTACGCCGCCCCCACCGCGTCGACCGCCGCCGTCAGCTCCGCCGGCGAGCACCGCTCCAGATCGAAACTGGCGCCGTCGGGCAGGGAGGCCGCGATGTCCTCGATCCGGGTGAGTCTGGTCAGCTGCCGCCGGGTCACGGAGAGTTGTTTGCGTACGTCGACGACCGAGGCCGTCGGCAGGTTGGAGAAGTCCCTGGGGCAGACCAGCAGCACCGAGTGGTCCACCCGGGAGCCGGTCACCCGGGCGGCGACCCGCTCCAGCGCCAGCACGTACACGGCGGCCTGCCGCGCCGCGGCCCCCACCTTCGACGGGTCGGCCGAACCGTCGATCATCGGGAAGGACTTGATCTCCACGACCGTCCACCGGCCGTCGGGCCGCACCACCACGGCGTCCGGCTCCAGATAGGCGGGCGAGCCCGCCACCTCCAGCGCCAGCAGCGGGTGCACGAGCAGCGTCCACGCCTCGGACCCGCCGGCCGCCTCCGCCGCCTCGCGCAGCGCCAGCGCCGTACGCGCGACACGTCCCTCGGGACCGGCCGCGGACAGATCGGGGACGCGCGTCTGACCGGGCATCGGCGCCGGTGACCCCGCGCCCGTCCGCTCGTGCAGCAGACGCAGCAGTTCCGTACCGCCGTCGGCCTTCACCCGCGCCTCGAAGGCGTTGCCCCGCATGAACGCGAACTGCGACTGACCGAACGGGGCGGGAGAGCCGAGCGCCGCCGCGAGCGCGGTCTTGTCGACCCCGGCGCCGTCGAGCAGCGCACGGCGGCCACAGCCGGGGTTGGCGGCGAGAGCGGCGAGCGCGCGGGCGTCCAGCGGATGCGGCGCGACGTCCGGTCCGCGCAGCTCAGCGAGCCGCTGCCGGAGCGTCGCCGGTCGCGGCTCCGGTACTGCCGGGGTGGCCGGTGCTGCTGTTGGTGCGGGTGCGCTGCCCGGGTATTCGCTCACCCGCGGAAGTCTCGCATCCCTCACTGACATTCGGGTGTCCTACCGGGACGGCCGGGGAGTGCGCCGAACCCTTCGCGACCGTGACGGAACCGCCCTTCACCGGGGGCCGCGCGTCCGACGCGGCCACCCGCGCCAGCCGGCCCACGAACGCGTACCGGCCCACCGCCCGCGCCCACCCCCGGTCGGCGGCCCGCAGGACCGGCCCGGTCAGCAGCGCGCCCGCCCCCATCACCGCGGCACCGGCGACCGCGTCGAGGAAGTAGTGGTTCGCCGTCCCCATGACGACGATCAGGGTGACGACCGGATAGACGGCGCCGACGGCCCGCAGCAGCGGGGCCTTTCCGTGCCGCCACAGCAGCACCCCGCACCACAGCGCCCAGCCGACGTGCAGACTCGGCATCGCGGCGTACTGGTTGGTCATCGCGCCCAGCCCGCGCGGAGCGCTCGCCTCCGTGCCCCACCAGCCGTAGGAGCTGTACTGCGCCATCGTGTCGACGAAGCCGTGCGAGGCGTCCAGCAGCCGGGGCGGGCACGTCGGAAGGAGGGTGAAGCCGACCAGGCCGAGCAGGGTGGAGGCCATCAGCCAGGTACGGGCCGCCCGGTAGCCGGCGGGACGGCGGCGGAAGAGCCAGATCAGTACGGCGGGTGTCACGATGTAGTGCAGCGAGGCGTACATGAAGTCGGCGGGTATCCCGAGGGCCGGGGTGTCCGTGAAGAGGCGGTTGAGCGGATGTTCGGCGTTCAGGAAGAACGCCTTCTCTATTCGGAGGATCGCCAGTCCGTGGTCGACGGCCGTCGACACATCGCCCCGCGCCAGGACCCGACCCGCCGAGTACCCCCCGTACAACACCGCCAGCAGCAGTAGTTCGGCCCACCAGTGGGGCCGACGGGTGGTGCGCGCGTGGTCGGTCTGCCGCATCCGAACGCTCTCCCTCATGCTTTTCACGCGGCCTTCCGCCGACGTTCAACCGTACGGTGTAGGCGATCGCGCGCTCGCGAGGGGTCCCCCCGGAGAACCCTCGTGCGTCGGCGGACGCGCCTCGCGACGTGATCGTCGGCTGATCAGGGGGACGCCGCGATCGTCCCGGAGGTTGCCCCGTGTTCAGGTGCGGGATGATGTGAGGGCACCTGTTGTGAACCTCAGGGAGAGTCTCCATGGCATCGCGCATCCTCCTCGCCCGGCACGGTCAGACGGCGTGGTCGCTGTCGGGCAGGCACACCGGCAGGACGGATGTCCCTCTGCTTGACGAGGGCAGGCGCGCCGCGAAGCTCCTGGGGGAGCGGCTGCACCGCGAGCCGTGGTCCGGGCTGTCCGACGCGGAGATCCGCACCAGTCCGCTGCTGCGCGCGAGCGACACCTGTGAGCTGGCCGGGTTCGCCGGACGGGCCCGGCCCTGGGACGCGCTGATGGAGTTCGACTACGGCGCGTACGAGGGCATGACCCCGGCGGAGATCCAGGCGGTGCGGCCGGGCTGGTTCATCTGGCGCGACGGCGTCCCGGACGGCGAGACCCTGGCGCAGGTCGCCGCGCGCGCCGACGAGGTCGTGGACTGGGCGCGCTCGGCCGACCGTGACGTGCTGGTCTTCGCGCACGGCCACATCCTGCGCGCGATCGGCGCGCGCTGGCTGGGGGAGGACGTGTCCTTCGCCTCCCGGATCCGGCTGGCGCCGACGTCGCTGTCCGTCCTGGACTGGGCGTACGGGGCGCCGGCGATCGACATCTGGAACGACACTGGGCATCTCGCGGGCTGAGCCGCGCCGACCGACCCGGGGCCCTTCTCACGGATCGCCCGGCCGGTGCCGTCAGACCCGGTGCGCCGTCGCCGCCGTCGACGCGTGGCGGTCCAGGAAGGCGCCGACGTCCGCCGTACGGCGCCGGGGCAGCAGCACCCGCACCATGCCCGCGAGCATGCCCTGGATACGGGACGACTGGACCTCGTCCATCAGGTCGAGCACCCGGTGGCCGGCGGCGGAGGCCTCGTCGAGGGAGCCCGAGCGCGCCAGGTCCACGGCCAACTCCGCCCGGTAGAGCGCGAGATTGCGGGTGAAGTGCGGGTCCAGGAGGACCGTGGCCCGGTACGCGTGCCGGGCCGCCGTCGACCAGTCGCCCAGGGCCGCCCGGCACTGCGCCTCCAGTGCCTGGAGTTCGGGCTCGCCGAAGAACGACATCCACTCCGGATCGCTGTCCGAGGGGCCGCGCTCGAAGAGCGAGTGCGCCTGGCCGAGCGACTGCTCGCAGGCCGTACGGTCCGCGAGCCCGGCCCAGCCGCCCGCCTCGCGCAGCGCGAGGAGCGACAGCAGCCGGGGCGAGCCGAGGTCGCGGGCCGCGCGCCGGCCGGCCTGCGCCGCGCGTACCGCCTCGCGGTGCCTGCCCGCGTCCCTCGCCAGGAACGAGGTGTTGCAGAACGCGTGCGCCTCAAGCGCCGGGTCCCCGGCGACCCGTGCGGTCGCCAGCGCCTCCGCGTAGTGCGAACGCGCGTCGTCGAAGCGGCCGGAGTCGTGCGCCAGCCAGCCCACCGAGATGGCCAGTTCGCCCGCGCTCGCGTGCAGCCGGTCGGCCGTCGTCCCGCGCGTGGCGGTGCCCGCGTCGAGGAGCGCGTACGCCGTCCGCAGCGGCTGCGCCGCCCGCCGGTACAGCCCGTCGGCGCCGTGCCGGTCGTCCAGCAGCCGGATCCGGCGTACCGCCTCCTCCAGGGCGCTCACCTCGGCCTCGCCCACCCGCCGGGGGCCGGGGACGGCGGCCGCCGGCGCGGCGCCGATGCCGATGCCGATGCCCAGAGAGGCGACCGCCGCCACCGAGGCCGTGCCGCCGGTCATGAATGCGCGACGCCGCACGTCGCTCTCCTCGCTGATGTCACCTGGGTCGCCGTACGTCGGGGTCGGGGCCGGAGTCGGGTTCGCGGGGGCGGCCGGCGCCGTACGGGCGTCGGCCGTGGCTCTGGACGCCCGGCCGCGGACGCTCTCGCGCGCCGAGAAGCCCAGGTCGGCCAGGGTGAGGCCGGGGAACATATGGAGGAAGACGCGTTCGTACGCGTAGTTGGGACAGCGGATCTCGCCGGCCTCCACCCGGCCGATGTAGCGTGCGTCGCACGCCACTTGTTCACCGATCTCGCGCGCGGCCCTGCGTACGGCCGCCGCGAACTCTCCCGGCGAGCGGCGCCCGCGCAGCCGGCGGAAGGCGAGATTGGGAACTGCCCTGGTCGACGCCATGGCCGAGACCTCTCTTGGAACACCTTGGTCGTGCCTGCCGGTCCACCTGTTGACCGGGCTTCCGGCGCTCCGGCGTCCAAGAACGTACCTGTTGTGACGAGTTGCTCACACAGGGTTTGGCTACAAACCGGATATCTCACCCACGATCTGCCATGAACTGCCACCCTTTGCGGCGGACTCGCGCCGTAGCCGTTGACGCCGCGAGGCGTTGAACCATGCGGAGACGCGCCACGTGTCTCCACTCGACGAGGAGGGTTCCCTTGTTGGAGTTGGAGGTCGGTATGAAGACCGGTGACAGCTCATGGACGACCGCTCAGCACACGCCCGGCGCCGAGGAGAGCGCGTCGCCGCCCGGTGACACCGCCGAGAACCACCGGGGGCCCTGCGACCTGGTGACCGTGCCGGCCCGGCAGGGGCTGGAGGCCGTCGACATCCTGCGCCGTGGCGCGGGCGAGGCTCCCGCCGTGGGACCCGTGCTCCTCGACGTCGACTGCGACAGGCTCGGATTCCTGGTGCCGCCCGGCACGGCCGCGGGCTGGGACGTGCCCGGCAGCGCGTGTACGGAGACGGCCGGCCGGGGGCTGCGTGTGCCGGCCGAGCCGCCGGTGACCGGCGGCGCGTGGCTGCTGCCGCCGGACGCCGGGATCGGCGAGGTCACGGACCCGGAGGTGCTGCGGGAGGCCCTCGACGAGGCGGCCAGGCTGATCGAGGCGGCGGACGGCCACCGGTAGCCCGGGGCCTCCGGGCGAGAACCCATGAGCGGGGGCCGACGACCGGCGCCGGGCGATAATGGACCGGTGGCGAGGAACCCGGCGGCGAAGAGCAGGCGACGTGGACGAGGCGCCCCCGGAGCCGGACCGGGGTCCGAGAGCGTCACCGAAGCCGTCGGCGGCGGCCTCGCCGAGCTGGCACCCGACCGCGAGAGCGCCCGTGCCTGGACCCTGCTGATCGACGGCGCCCCGCAGTCGCACGTCGATCTCGACGACCCGACGCGCCTCTCCTTCTCCTACCAGCGCAGGCTCGGCCACTTCGCCGATCTCCTCGCGCCCGCCGGCCGGCCGCTGCACGTCGTGCACCTCGGTGGCGGCGCCTTCACCCTGGCCCGTTACGTCGCGGCGACCCGCCCCCGCTCCACCCAGCAGATCGTGGAACTGGACGCGCCCCTGGTCCAACTCGTGCGCAGGGAACTGCCGCTCGACCCGGGCGCCCGTGTCCGGGTCCGCTCCGCCGACGCCCGCGCCGGTCTCGCCAAGATGCCCGACGACTGGGCGGACCTGGTGATCACGGACGTCTTCGACGGGGCCCGTACCCCGGCGCATCTGACCAGCACCGAATTCCTCGCCGACGTGCGGCGCGTGCTCACGCCCGGCGGCGGCTACGCGGCCAACCTCGCGGACGGGCCCCCGCTCGCGCATCTGCGGTCCCAGATCGCCACGGCCGCCACCGTCTTCCCGGAGCTGGCGCTCGCCGCCGACCCCGCCGTGCTGCGCGGCCGGCGCTTCGGCAACGCCGTACTCCTCGCGTCCGACCGGGAGCTGCCGGTGGCCGAGCTGACCCGCCGGGTCGCGAGCGACCCGCATCCGGGCCGGCTCGAACACGGCCGCTCCCTCAGGGACTTCACCGGCGGCGCGGCCCCCGTCACCGACGCGGGCGCCAAGCCGTCACCCCTGCCGCCGGCGGGCTCCTTCGACTGAACACCCGGGCGGCGCCGGGGAGTTACCGCTCGTCGATCTGCACGCGCGGCGCCGAGTCGTGCCAGGTGCAGAAGACCGAGACCTCCCGGTCACCCTGTGTGAACGTCACCCGGATCCAGAAGTCCTGCTTCCACACCTGCATCTGCCAGCCGGCCTCCGGCGTCGCCGAGACCAGCTCGGCCGAGTGGGGGCCGAGGTCGAAGACCACCCGTCCGCCGTCGACCGGATAGCTCTTCACGTCGCCGTCCGCCGTGGGGGCCGGGCCGGTGTCCGAGGGCTCGCCGGCCTCCCGGGTCTCCGGGGGCGGGGACGCCGACGGCTTGTCGTCCGGCGTCCTCGACGGGCCCGGGGCCCCGGAGGACGCCGTGGCCCCGGGGGACGAGGGCGAGGGCGAGGGCGGCGGGCGGTGCGTCGACGAGGACTGCGGCCGGGCACGCTGCGTCGTCGCGTTCTCCCCGGTGATCGGCAGCGCCCTCGGCCGGTCGTACACCGTGCCCACCACGACGGTGTGCACGCCCCACCAGGACAGCGTGACCGCCGCCCCGGTCGCCAGCGTCCACGCCATGGCATGTACGAGTCCTCTGCGCATCGGGGCCATACTGCACCACCCGCCCCGGCTCTGTCCTTCCACCCGCCTTCCCGCCCGGCTCCGGACCCGGTTCCCGCCCCGGTTCCCGGCCCGGTGTTCCCTTCCGTGTTCCCGCCCGCGTCGCCGAACGGAGGACCCGTCGTCTTCTGGATGGCGTACGGTGCCGCCCATGCCAAGTGTGCTCGTGGTCGAGGACGACCAGTTCGTGCGCTCCGCCCTCATCAGGCACTTGACCGAGGCCTCGCACACCGTACGGAGCGTCGGCACCGCCCTGGAGGCCCTGCGTGAGGTCGCCCACTTCCGTTTCGACGTGGTCATCCTCGACCTCGGACTGCCCGATCTCGACGGGTCCGAGGCGCTGAAGATGCTGCGCGGGATCACCGACGTGCCGGTGATCATCGCCACCGCGCGGGACGACGAGGCGGAGATCGTACGGCTGCTGAACGACGGCGCCGACGACTACCTCACCAAACCGTTCTCGGTGGAACATCTCTCCGCCCGGATGGCCGCCGTGCTCCGGCGCGCCCGCGCCAGTGCCCCCGAGGACCCGCCCTCGCGCGTCATCCGCGTCGGGGGACTCGCCATCGACCCGCTGCGCCGCCAGGCCGAACTCGACGGCGCGCGACTGGATCTGACACGCCGTGAGTTCGATCTGCTGGCCTTCCTCGCCTGCCGCCCCGGGGTCGTGGTCGCACGCAAGGAGCTGCTCGCCGAGGTGTGGCAGCAGTCGTACGGCGACGACCAGACCATCGACGTCCATCTGTCGTGGCTGCGGAGGAAGCTGGGGGAGACGGCGGCCAGGCCCCGCTATCTGCACACCCTGCGCGGCGTCGGCGTGAAGCTGGAGCCGCCGGCCCCCCGCGCGTCGGCGTCCGGCCCCGGCGCGTACGAGCCCCTGTCATGAGGTGGGCGCTGGTCAGGGTCTCGCTGGCGGTGACCGTGATGGTCGTGCTCGCCTTCGCCGTCCCCCTCGGGCTCGTGATCAAGGAGATGGCCAAGGACCGCGCCTTCTCCAACGCCGAACGCCAGGCCGCCACCCTCGGCCCGGTGCTCTCCATCGCCCAGGGCCGTGAACAGCTCGAATGGGCCGTCCAGTCCAGCCCCATCGGCGACAGCGGACAGCTGGCCGTCCATGTGCCCGCCTCCGGCGAGCCCGGCAGCGTGCCCATGGAGATCGGCACCCGCCGGGCCGCCCAGAAGGACCTGACCGCCACCGAGCGGCTCGGCCGGGCCTCCATCGCGGAGGTCAGCGGCGGCTCCGCGCTCCTCCAGCCGATCGCGATCTCCACCGGAAAGGTCGCCATCATCGAGGTGTTCGTCCCCGAGGACGAGGTCTCCAACGGTGTCGCCACCGCCTGGCTGGTCCTCGCGGGCGTGGGCGTCGCGCTGATCGTGGGCTCGGTCGCCGTCGCCGACCGGCTCGGCGTACGGATGGTCCAGCCCGCCCAGCGGCTCGCGGGCGCGGCCCACGACCTCGGCGAGGGCAGACTCGGCGCCCGGGTCCCGGAGAAGGGCCCCACCGAGCTGCGGTCGGCGGCGATCGCGTTCAACTCCATGGCCGACCAGGTGGTCCAGCTCCTCGCCAACGAGAGAGAACTGGCCGCCGACCTCTCGCACCGGCTGCGTACCCCGCTCACCGTGCTGCGCCTCAACGCCGCCTCACTGGGCGAGGGGCCGGCCGCCGAGCAGACCCGGGCGGCCGTCGCGCAGCTGGAGCGCGAGGTCGACACCATCATCCGTACCGCCCGCAAGGCCAAGCCGCAGACCCGGGCGACGACACCCGGTGTGGGCTGCGACGTCTCCGAGGTCATCCGGGAGCGGATGGACTTCTGGTCGGCGCTGGCCGAGGACGAGGGCCGGAAGGTACGGCTCGCCGGGGTCGGCCGCCCGGTCCGTATCCCGGTCGCCAGGCCCGAACTGGCCGCCGCCCTCGACGCGTTGCTCGGCAACGTCTTCCGGCACACCCCGGAGGGCACCGCCTTCGCCGTCGACGTCCACCACGCGGACGACGCCGTGATCGTCCTGGTGTCGGACGCCGGCCCCGGGATCGCGGACCCCGAGGCCGCCCTCGTACGGGGCAACAGCGGGGCCGGCGAGGGCTCGACGGGACTGGGGCTCGACATCGTGCGCCGGGTCGCCGAGTCGACCGGCGGGGACGTACGGATCGGGCGCTCCGTGCTCGGCGGCACGGAGGTACGGATCTGGATCGGACTCGGCGGGCGGCGCGCCACTCGGTCCACCGGGGAGAGCCGGGGGCACCGGCTGCGCCGCCGGGGGAACGGCCGTACGTCGGTCGAGGCCTGAGCGGGCGGGCGCGGCGGGGCAGCGCGGTGGGGCGGTGCGGGCGGCGGGTGCGGTGGGCCGGTACGGCGACCGACCATTAATCCGCTCCCAATGGTTCCTTAAGGGGAGCTCAAGAACACCGACACCCGTCCGTAATCGGCGGCTTGTCCGGATCGGGGGCACTAGCGTGCTGACGCGAGAGCGCACCGACCGCACGGCTGCCGTCCCCCACCGGTCGCCACCCCGCCGCGTCCCGGCCGGCCGTCCGACCCCCCACCCGGCCGGGGCGCGCCCCGTCAGGCGGGCGGGTCGGGCAGTACGCCCGTCTCCGTCAGCCGGGCGTACCAGCGGGCGCTGGACTTGGGCGTACGCGACTGCGTCTCGTAGTCGACGTGCACCGCGCCGAAGCGCTTCCCGTAGCCCCGCTCCCACTCGAAGTTGTCCAGCAGCGACCAGAGGAAGTAGCCGCGTACGTCGGCCCCGTCGGCCATCGCGCGGTGCGCCGCTGCCAGATGCCCGTGCAGGAACCGGATCCGGTCCGGGTCGTGCACCACACCGTCCGCGTCGGGCCTGTCGTCGTACGCCGCGCCGTTCTCCGTGATCACCAGCGGTACGTCGGGTGCCTCGCGGGTGTAGCGCATCAGCACGTCGTACAGCCCCGTCGGGTCGACCGACCAGCCCATCTCGGTGACCTCGCCCGCTGGCTGATGGAACGTCACGGACTCCGCGCCGGGCCACGGCGACTTCTCGGCCGTCCGCGGCGCGAGGCCCCGGGTGTCCCGGCGGTCGGCGTCCGCGCCGGTGCCGGTCGCGGCCGACACCAGGTGCGGTGTGTAGTAGTTGACGCCCAGCCAGTCCAGCGGCTGATGGATCGTCGCGGCGTCGTCGGCCCTGACGAAGGACCAGTCGGTGATCCGCGCGGTGTCCTTGAACAGGTCCTCGGGGTACGCGCCCGCCAGCATCGGCCCGGTGAAGATCCGGTTCGCCAGGGCGTCGATCCGGCGCCGCGCGTCCAGGTCCTCCGGGGAGTGCGAACGGGCCCGTATCGCCGCCGCGTTGTGGCAGACGGTCACCTGCGCGCGTCTGGGCAGCACCGTCCGCAGCGCCTGCGTGGCGAGACCGTGGCCGAGGTTCAGATGGTGCGCGGCCCGCAGCGCGAGCACCGGGTCCGTACGGCCGGGTGCGTGCACACCGGAGGCGTACCCCAGGAAGGCGCTGCACCAGGGCTCGTTGAGGGTCACCCAGCGGTCGACGCGGTCACCGAGCGCGTCCCCGAGGATGCGCGCGTACTCCGCGAACCTGAAGGCCGTCTCCCGCACCGGCCAGCCGCCCGCCGTCTCCAGATCGTGCGGCAGGTCCCAGTGGTAGAGGGTGAGCACGGGCCGGATGCCGCGCTCCAGCAGGTCGTCGACGAGCTTGCGGTAGAAGTCGAGACCGCGCTGGACGGCCGGGCCGCGTCCGATGGGCTGGACGCGCGACCAGGAGACCGAGAAGCGGTACGCGTTCACGCCGAGGTCCGCCATGAGGCGCACGTCCTCGGCCCGGCGGTGGATGTGGTCGGCGGCGGTGTCACCGGTGTCGCCGTTCTCGACCTTGCCGGGGGTGTGGCTGAAGGTGTCCCAGATCGACGGGGTGCGGCCGATCTCCCGCGCGCCGCCCTCGATCTGGTAGGCGGCGGTGGCGGTGCCCCATAGGAAGTCGGACGGGAAGGTGAGGGACATGGGTGCGCTCCGGGTCGGGAGAAACGCGCGGTCAGCCCTTGACCGCACCGGTCATGATGCCACCGACAATATGCTTGCCGAAGATCACGAAGGCCAGCAGCAGCGGCAGCGTACCGAGCAGGGCGCCGGCCATGATCACCGACTGGTCGGGAATGTAGCCGCGGCCGAGACCGGTGAGCGCCACCTGCACGGTGGGGTTGCCGTTCTGGGTGAGCGCGATGATCGGCCAGAAGAAATCGTTCCAGGCCATCACGAAGGTCAGCATCCCCAGCACCGCCATCGCCGGCCGCGCCGCCGGGAAGACGACGTGCCACACCACGCGCCAGCTGCTCGCGCCGTCCACCCGCGCCGCCTCGATCAGCTCGGTCGGCAGCGCCCGCACCAGATACTGCCGCATGAAGAACACCCCGAATGCGCTGACCAGCGTCGGAAGGACGACGGCCTGGAGCCGGTCGGTCCAGGACAGCTCGGCGATCAGCATGTACAGCGGTACGACACCGAGCTGGGGCGGCACCATCATCGTGCCGATCACCAGCGCCAGAAGCGGACCCCTGAACCGGAAGCGGAGCTTGGCGAAGGCGAAGCCGGCGAGCGTCGAGAACAGGACCGTCCCGGCGGCCACGGCGCCCGCCACCAGGACCGTGTTGAACAGCGCCGTACCCATGTTGGCGTCGGTCCAGGCGATACGGAGATTACGCAGGAGATTGCCGCCGAACCAGAAGGGCGGGGGAGTCTGCGCGAGCCGGGTGGTGTTGCGGGACGCGGCGATCGCCGTCCAGACGAGGGGGAACAGCGAGCCAGCGGCGAACAGGGCCAGTACGGCGTAGGTGATCCGGCCCGCGTGCCGGTGCGTCCCGGCGCCGCGCCGGGCCGTGGTGCGTCGGGGGTCGGTGCCTCGCGTCGTGGTGCGCTTCCCCGGCGTCATGAGCTCCTCCGCAGCCGGCGGGCGACGAGCCGGTTCACCGCACCGATGATCAGCAGGATCAGGAACATCGACCAGGCGATCGCGGAGGCCCGGCCGAGATGCAGATTCACCCAGCCCTGCTCGTACAGATAGAGCCCCAGCGTCTGGAACTGGTGGTCGGAGCCGCCCGTCGCCCCCGCGCCGCCGCTGAACAGCAGCGGCTCACCGAAGAGCTGGGTCGCGCCGATGGTCGACACGACGCAGGTGAAGAGGATCGTGGGCCGCAGCGACGGCACCGTGACATGCAGGAACTGCTGGCGCGGCGAGGCCCCGTCGAGCGCCGCCGACTCGTACAGCTCGTCGGGGATCGACTGCATCGCCGCCAGATAGATCAGCGCGTTGTAGCCGGTCCAGCGCCATACGACGATGGTGGAGACGGCCAGTTGGGACGTCCAGGTGCCGTTCTGCCAGTCGACCGCGTCCAGTCCGGCCAGCCCGAGGCCCCAGTTGATCATTCCGTGGTCGCGGCCGAAGAGCAGGACGAAGACCAGCGTGGCCGCCGCGACACTCGTGGCGTACGGCGTGAGGACGGCCACCCGGAAGAACATCGAGCCGCGCAGCCGCTGGTTGAGCAGCTGCGCGAGGACGAGCGCGATCAGCAACTGCGGGACGGTCGAGAGCAGTCCGATGGTCACGGTGTTCTGGAGCGCGTTCCAGAAGAAGTCGTCGTGCAGCAGCCGCGAGAAGTTGCGCGCCCCGACCCACTCCATGTCGCCGGGCGCGGTGAGTTCGACCCGGTGCAGCGAGGCCCAGCCGGTGTAGAGGAGCGGGAAGAGCCCGAAGACGGCGAAGAAGAGGAAGAACGGCGCGACGAAGGCGTACGGGCTCCACGTCAGATCCCTGTGGTGCCACCGCCGGCGCCGCTCCCGTCTCCGCTCGTCGCGCCCGTCCCGGCCCGTGCCGTCGGCGCCGGGCGGCGTGGGCCGGGCGGCGGTGCCCTCCCACCCGGAGGGGACCGTCGTCGTCGCGTCTCCCGCCACGCCCGCCATGTCGCTCACCGGTCCAGCGCGTTGTCGATCGCCTTGACCGCCGCGTCCCAGCCCTGCTTCGACGACCTGCCCTTCTGGTCGACCTGGAGCATGCCGACGTCCGCGAGGTTCTGGGCGATGATCAGGTCCTTCGGACCCACGATCTGGACGGGCACGCCCTCCGCCGCGCCCGCGAAGATCCGTCCCATGGGCGCGTCGCCGAAGTAGGCGTGCCGGGCCTCGGAGACCGCCGGCAGGCTGTACGCGGCGCGGGCGCTCGGGAAGCTGCCGCGCCTCTCGAAGAGCTTGGCCTGCTGCTCGGGGGCGGTCAGCCAGGCGACGAGCCGGGCGGCGGCGGCCGTGTTCTTCCCGGCCTTGGGCACGGTCAGGAAGGAGCCGCCCCAGTTGCTCGGCCGGGGCGCGGTCGCCACGTCCCACTTGCCCTTGCCGGCGGCGCCCGCCTTGTCCTGGATGTAGCCGAGCATCCAGGCGGGGCAGGAGACGGTCGCGAACGTCGCGTTGGCGAAGCCCTGGTCCCACGCGGGGGTGAACTGCTGGAGCCTGCCGGTCAGCCCCTGGCGCGCGAACTCGGCGGCGGTGTCCCAGGCCTGCCGTACCGCCGGGTTGGTCTTGTAGACGACCTTGCCGCCGGTGTCGTAGAACCGCTTCTCGTTCCCGCCGGTGATCGCCGCCATCACCCCGGCCGCCGAGTCGACGAAGACCGTCCCCTCGGGCGCCTTCGCCCTGTACCGCTTCCCGGCCGCCAGGTACTTGCGCCAGTCGCCCGCCCACAGCTTCCCGACGGCCGTACGGTCGGTGGGCAGCCCCGCCTTGGCGAACAGGTCCTTGCGATAGCAGATCCCCTGCGGCCCGATGTCCGTGCCGAGGCCTACGGTCCGCCCGTCGGCGGTGGTGGCCTGCGACCACTTCCAGGGCAGGAAGCTGTCCTTCCGTACGCCCTCGGTCCGGCCCAGGTCCACGAGCCTGCCGGCCTGGGTGGCGGTGATCTCGGCGATGTTGTTGACCTCGACGGCCTGGATGTCGGCGAGCCCGCTGCCGCTGCCCAGGTGGGTGAGGAGCTGCGGGTAGTAGTTCTCGTTCCGCTCGATGGAGGTCTGTCTGACAACAACGTCCTTGTGGAGCCTCATGTACTCGTCGTAGAGCCCGGCCTCCTTGAGACCGAAGGCCCCGAAGACGCCCACGGTGAGCGTGGTCCCCCGGCTCCCCCCGTCGACACCACCGCTCGTGCCCCCACCGCTCACGGCGGCGACGCCCGGCTCCGGCGGGTCCTCGGCGCACCCGGCCGCCGCCCCGCCCGCGAGCACGACGGCGGCCACGAGGCCCGCCATCCGGCGGGACGCACGGGAATGTGTGCGCATGACGTCCTCCCTCGACCGCTATGGGAGCGCTCCCATGGCTGGGTCGAGAGTCTCCGCTCGCATGAGGAGTGTCAAGGGACCGGGCGGCGACACGACGAAGGGCCGGTCCGCTCGCGCGAACCGGCCCTTCATTCGTCAGGGTGAGTAACGGGACTTGAACCCGCGACATCCTGGACCACAACCAGGTGCTCTACCAGCTGAGCTATACCCACCATGTCCGGTCAATCCTGTACCCGACCGGCCGAGAAAAAGTGTACAGCCTCCGCGAGGGTGCTCGCGCACGGGTTTCGGCGGCGCCCGGGGACCCCCGCCCGCGTCAGAGCACGTGCTTCGCCGCGATCGCCTTCGCCGTGTCCGAGTCCGGGCCGGGCTGCGGGACGAAGACCGCCTCGCGGTAGTAGCGCAGCTCCGCGATGGATTCGCGGATGTCCGCCAGCGCCCGGTGGTTGCCGCTCTTCTCCGGGCTGTTGAAGTACGCGCGCGGGTACCAGCGGCGGGCCAGCTCCTTGATCGACGAGACGTCGACGATCCGGTAGTGGAGGTAGCCCTCCAGCTCCGGCATGTCCCGCAGCAGGAAGCCGCGGTCGGTGCCGACCGTGTTGCCGCACAGCGGCGCCTTCCCCGGCTCCTTCACATGCTCCCGTACGTACGCCAGCACCCGCTCCTCGGCGTCGGCGAGGGTGGTGCCCCCGGCCAGCTCGTCGAGCAGGCCCGAGGCGGTGTGCATCTGCCGCACCACCTCGGGCATCGTCTCCAGCGCCGCGTCCGGGGGACGCACGACGATGTCGACCCCTTCGCCGAGCACGTTCAGCTCCGAGTCGGTGACCAGGGCGGCCACCTCGATGAGTGCGTCCTCCGTCAGCGAGAGCCCGGTCATCTCGCAGTCGATCCACACCATTCGATCGTTCATGCGCCTTACCCTACGGTGCGCTCCGCTGACCCGGCAGGCTCGGGCGGCCCTGGCCGGAGGCGAAGGCCTCCGAGTAGGACTTGACCGGCTCCGGCACCGGCGACGAGGCCGTCGTGGCACCGGACGGGGCCGCCGCCGCCGCGGTCCGTCTGGCCCCCGAGGGGGCCTGGACCGGTACGGCCTGCTCCACCGTCGCCGGCGCGAGCTGGTCCCCGTGCGGACGACGGGCCCGGTAGGCGGCCCGGTACGCGGCGGGGGACGAGCCCAGCTGACGCCGGAAGTGCCCGCGCAGCGCCACCGGCGAGCGGAAGCCGCAGCGGCCGGCGACCTCGTCGACCGAGTAGTCGGAGGTCTCCAGCAGCCGCTGCGCCTGGAGCACGCGCTGTGTGATCAGCCACTGCAACGGCGCGCTGCCGGTGAGCGAACGGAAACGGCGGTCGAACGTCCTGCGGCTCATATAGGCGCGGGCGGCCAGGGTCTCCACGTCGAACTGCTCGTGCAGATGCTCCAGCGCCCAGGCCACGACCTCGGCGAGCGGGTCGGAGCCGATCTCCTCTGGTAAAGACCTGTCCAGATAGCGCTCCTGACCGCCGCTGCGCCGCGGCGGGACGACGAGCCTGCGCGCCAGTGCCCCGGCGGCCTCCGTCCCGTGATCCGTACGCACTATGTGCAGACACAGGTCTATTCCGGCCGCGGTGCCGGCGGAGGTGAGCACATCGCCGTCGTCGACGAACAGTTCGCGCGGATCCACATGGACGGACGGATACCGCTTGGCGAGCGTCGGCGCGTACATCCAGTGCGTGGTCGCCGGCCGGCCGTCCAGCAGGCCGGCCGCCGCGAGGACGAAGGCGCCGGTGCACAGTCCCACGATCCGCGCGCCTTCCTCGTGCGCGCGGCGCAGCGCGTCGAGTGCCTCGGGCGGCGGCGGCGAGGTGATGGACCGCCAGGCCGGTACGACCACGGTGCCCGCTCTGCCGATCGCCTCCAGGCCGTAGGGCGTGGTGAGTTCGAGCCCGCCGGTGGTGCGCAGCGGACCGTCCTCCCCACCGCACACGAGCAGCCGGTATCGCGGAACCCCGGCGTCCTGACGGTCGATACCGAACACGGAGAGCGGGATGGAGCTCTCGAAGATGGGCCCGCCACTGAACAGCAGCACTGCGACGACTTCCCGGCGGCGGCGGCCGGAAAGCTTCCGTGCTGACTCCGGTGCGGCAATGGAGTCCTGGCTCATGGCGCTAAGCCCCCCTCGGTGTTCGCGTCTCCCCGTTCGTGTCGGGTCTTTCGCTCCTGCACGATTCCCCTCGGTTTTGCACGGGACCCCACTGTTCGCTACTCATGATCGAATCTACTGTGTCCCGTGGTGCCGGCGTGACAAGTTCTCCATCCGGCGCTATGTCGACAAGGCAACTTGGCGCGAAGCATTCGATCACGAAGCGTTCCACTCCCACGGCCCACAGGGAAGTGCGCCTCACGCGCATGGCCCGTCCCCGTAGGCCCTTCGCGGCCGGAAAGGACCTCTCTGCCCTGGTGACAAGGGGGTTGGCAGGCCATTTCGCCAAGGATCGGTCGCAGGGGTGAAGTTGGCTGAAAACTTACGGGTGTGCGGGCCCGGAAGCGTAAGTCGCCCGGCGCGCTTCAGTCATGGGCGCGCGCGCCTCGATGCGCCCCCTGGGGCCTGGTGTTACCCGCCGTACGTTGGGCACGGAGGGAGCGCTCCGAGCGGCGCAGCAGGAGTCGGCAGACGGCCGTCACGGCGAGCAGGCCGAGCGCGGGCACGGCCGCTCCGCCGACGGACGTCCCGAACACGACAAGCACCACCGGCACGAGCACACAGCTGAAGGCGGCCCAGCGAACCACATCGCTCGCGGACTCGGTGGCGGCGGCCGACGCGGACTCCGGCCCCGAGGGGGAGGCGTGGTGGTGCGGTCGTACGGACACGTGAGCTCCCTGGTTACGGGGGTGGCTGTGGTGACTGGATTGACTGCGTCGACTACGGGGGACCCATGATCAACGAGGCGTCCGGTCGTCCGGTCACTTACCACCCCCCGGGTGGCCCGCCCCTCGCGTCCTTGTGTACGAGCCATCCGGCGTTGCGATCCCCGACGGGCTCGGGCATGCTCCCCTGATACGTCGCGTGTGCGACGGTCACGCCTGGGCAGAAGAGGAATGTCGCCGTACCCTTACGGGTAAGGGGTTGGGAAGATGATTCCCAGACACAGCTCCGTTGCCCCGTCAATTGTTGCTCCTTCACACAAGGACCTTCCTCGCCGAGACATCGATGGCCGGTCACGAGATCCCCGAACCCGCTGACCGCGAGCAGTTGACCGACCACGCGTCGGACCTGCAAGCGGCGGAAGAGACACGCCACTCCTGCGACCCGGCCTTCCGGCACGGAGTGGTCGTCGGATTCGACGGGTCGACGTCCAGCGAGCGCGCGCTCGCCTATGCCATCGGAATGGCCCGCAGACTCGGATCCGCCCTGATCATCGTGCATGTGGCCAACCGGCTGCCCACCACCGTCTGGGCGGGCTGCGAGCCGCCGGTCTTCGTCGATGTGCCGGACCACCGCACCGAGGTGCTCGGTCTCGAACTGGCCTGCGCCGACTACCTCTCCGAGGTGCCGTGGATCCTCGTCGAGCGCGGCGGCGACATCTGCCACGAACTCGAAGAGGTCGGCCAGGAGTACTCGGCCGACGCGATCGTCGTCGGCTCCACGCACGGCATCGTGGGACGCATCTTCGGCTCGGTGGCGGGCCGGCTGGCACGACGGGCCCAACGGCCCGTCGTGGTCATCCCCTAGCCCCGGGTCGTGCCGTGGCGGCGCGGCTGACGCGCCGTCACGGCTACTCCACCGTCACGGACTTCGCCAGGTTGCGCGGCTTGTCGATGTCCCGGCCCAGCGCCAACGCCGTGTGGTAGGCGAGCAGTTGGAGCGGAATGCCCATCAGGATCGGGTCCAGCTCGGGCTCGTTCCTCGGCACCAGGATCGTGTGGTCGGCCTTCGGCTGCTCCCGGTGCGCGACCGCGAGGATACGGCCGCTGCGCGCCTTGATCTCCTCCATGGCCGCCCGGTTCTTGTCCAGCAGGTCGTCGTCGGGCACGATCGCGACCGTCGGCAGCGCCGGCTCGATGAGCGCGAGCGGACCGTGCTTCAACTCCGAGGCCGGATAGGCCTCGGCGTGGATGTACGAGATCTCCTTGAGCTTCAACGAGGCCTCCAGCGCCACCGGATAGCCGCGTACCCGGCCGATGAACATCATCGACGCGGAGTCCGCGTACTCCTCCGCGACCTTCTTGATCTCCGCCTCGGACCGGAGGATCTCCGCGATCTGCGCGGGCAGTTCACGCAGCCCGGTGATGATCCGCTTGCCGTCGGAGACGGACAGATCGCGGATCCGGCCCAGGTGCAGCGCGAGCAGCGCGAAGGCCACCACCGTGTTGGTGAAGCACTTCGTGGAGACGACACAGACCTCCGGGCCCGCGTGCACGTACACACCGCCGTCGGTCTCGCGGGCGATCGCCGAGCCGACGACGTTGACCACGCCGAGCACCCGCGCGCCCTTGCGCTTGAGTTCCTGCACCGCGGCCAGCACGTCGTACGTCTCGCCCGACTGCGACACGGCGATGTAGAGCGTGTCGGGGTCCACGACCGGGTTGCGGTAGCGGAACTCGGACGCGGGCTCGGCGTCCGCCGGGATCCGCGCCAGGGACTCGATCAGCCCGGCGCCGATGAGCCCCGCGTGGTACGAGGTGCCGCAGCCGAGGATCTTGATGCGCCGCACCCCCCGGGCCTCGCGTGCGTCCAGGTTGAGGCCGCCCAGGTGCACGGTCGAGAACCGGTCGTCGATCCGGCCGCGCAGCACCCGGTCCACGGCGTCGGGCTGCTCGGAGATCTCCTTGTGCATGTACGTGTCGTGGCCGCCCATGTCGTACGACTCGGCCTCCCACTCCACGGTGGTCGGCGTGGCCGAGGTGCGCGAGCCCTCGGTGGTGTACGTACGGAAGTCGTCGGCCTTGATGGTGGCCATCTCGCCGTCGTCGAGGGTGACGACCTGGCGGGTGTGGGAGACCAGCGCGGCGACGTCGGACGCGACGAACATCTCCTTCTCGCCGATGCCGAGGACGACGGGGGAGCCGTTGCGGGCGACGACGATACGGTCCGCGAAGTCGGCGTGCAGCACGGCGATGCCGTACGTGCCCTCGACCAGCTTCAGCGACTGGCGGACCTTCTCCTCCAGCGTCTCGGCCTGTGAGCGCGCGATGAGATGGGTCAGGACCTCGGTGTCGGTCTCGGAGAGGAAGACGACACCGTCGGCCTCCAGCTTCACGCGCAGTTCGGTGGCGTTGTCGATGATGCCGTTGTGGACGACGGCGACCTTGCTCTCCGGGTCGAGATGCGGATGCGCGTTGTGGTCGCTCGGGGCGCCGTGGGTGGCCCAGCGGGTGTGCGCGATGCCGGTGGTGCCGGAGAAGCGCTTGGGGACACGGGACTCCAGCTCACGCACGCGGCCCTTGGCCTTGACCATCTTCAGCCCCGCGGACCTGCCCGCGGCCGGCTTGTTGGTGATGACCAGGCCCGCGGAGTCGTAGCCCCGGTACTCCAGCCGCTGCAGGCCCTCAAGCAGCAGTGGAGCGACGTCACGCCTTCCGATGTAACCGACGATTCCGCACATATCAGTCTCTGCCTCTCCGCCAATGTCCAGTGGTGTGCCCGGCCGCCGTCCATGGACGGGTACGGCCTCACGGCCCCGGAGCCTTCCGGCGCCACGTCCCGGGGGCTTCAGCCGTAGACGATCCGCCGGAGCTGCCTGAGGGACAGCTCCGGCGGAGCCACCGCGCGGTGCGGCAGTTCCGCCGCGATCCGCTCGAAGATCTCCGGGTTCGCGGCGCCGCCGGCCTGGAGCTCGCGGTGTCTGCGCCGGACGAACTCTTCGGCGGTCTCGTCGAAATACGCCAGTACGTCCAGAATCACCCGGGCCGCCTCGCCGCGCGGGAGCGCGGTGCTGCGGACCAGATGGTCGACGAGGTCGTCGTGGGACGACGGTGAACGGCGTTCGAGCACCCGTAGATACTGCGGGTGCAAGGAGGTTCTTTGCAAGAATCCTGCCCGAATCCGGGCAGGAGTACCCATGATCTCTTGCGAGGGGTCCCTCAGAGACGCTTCAGCACCGCCTGCTTGGCGGTCGTGAACTCCTCCTCCGTGAGGATCCCGGCCTGGTGCAGCTCGCCCAGCTCACGCAGCCTGCGCAGCAGCGCGTCATGATCGTCACCGCTCGCGGCCGGCCGGGGGCCCGGGACGGCGCCGTCGAGTGCCTTGGTGAGATCGGGGCCCGCCGACGGCGCGGCGTTCGGATGCGGAAGCCGGGCGACCACGGCGGCGGCCACCAGCGCCATCAGCGGGTCCTTCCGGAAGCCGTACAGCTCCACGGCGTGCGGGTCGTACTTGGGCGCCGGGGAATTGCCCCGGCCGACGACGAAGCGCAGGAAGCCGTTCTCCATCCCGGCGCTCGGCCGCCACTCCACGCCGTCCACGTCGTCGATCGTGAGCGTCGTCATACCCCGTGAGGACTTGGACTCCTCCGTCTTCCAGTTCCACTCCAGCCGGATCTGCTCGCCGTCGAAGCTCGCGGTCCCGTCGCCGGCGCCCATCGTGATCGGCAGGGACGGGCCGGGCAGCAGATAGCGGTCGGTCGGACCCGACTCGACCTCGTCCAGCAGCAGGGCGTTGCGCACCTCGTCCACGAAGTACTCGGCGACGCCCGTACGGTCGTTCTCCACCGTCAGCAGATACGGGTCCGAGCCCTCGTCCAGCTTTCCCCCGGCGACCCTCGTCAGCGGGTCGGCGCCGTCACGCAGCCGCAGCCTGAGCCGCCCCGACCTACGGCCCTGCTCGAAGGTGATGCCCGCCAACGCCCGGAGTGGAACGGCGACTTCACCGAGCGACTTGCGCAGCGGACTCACACGCTTGTCGCTGCCGGGCACGATCCGCACGGTGTCGCCGTCGAAGGTCCACGTACCGTCCTTCTGGATGATTTCCGCCATGGCGCCGATTGTTCCACCGAGGCGCCGAAGAATGGTCTACACCTTGACCACTGATGGGGCGTTGGGGTCCGATGGGGAGGTTCGGTTGCTCCGCACCACAGTCCTGAATTCCCTGAAGGGGCCAAGCCTGTGAGACAGCACGGAACATCCCCCACGTCCCCCACGTCCCCCACACCTCTCGCGTCCCGCACGCCCGTCGCCTCACCCGCGTCCCGGCGACTGCGCGCGCCGTTGCTCGTCGCCGTCGCCCTCTTCTCCTGCGTGGCCGCCTCCGGCGGTGTCGCCGCCGCGGACCCCGGAGACGGGGGCGGCGGTGGTGCGGGCGGCGGCGGAGGCGGTGGGGGCGGTGGCGGCTGGCGTACGGCGGCCGGAGCCGCCCAGGACGTCCGGCCGCTCGGCGACGTCGTGCCCGTACCCGCCTCGGTGCGGCCGGGCGGGAAGCCGTACACCCTCACCGGCTCGACCCGCATCCGGGTCGACGGCTCGCGCGAGGTACGGAGCGTCGGCACCTATCTGGCGGGGGTGCTGCGGCCCTCCACCGGCTATGACCTGCGGATCAGCGACGACCGCCGGGACCGGGGCCACGGCGGCCGGGGCGACGACGGGATCCGGCTGCGGCTGGCCTCCGGCGACCGCGACCGGGCGCTCGGCGACGAGGGCTACCGTCTGGAGTCGGACCGTGACGGGGTCACCCTCACCGCCCGCGAGCCCGCCGGGCTCTTCCACGGCGTCCAGACACTTCGCCAGCTCCTACCGGCCTCCGTGGAGCGCGACAGCCGGCAACGTGGGCCCTGGAGGATCGCCGGCGGAACCATCACCGACAAGCCGCGCTACGCCTACCGCGGCGCGATGCTCGACGTCTCACGGCACTTCTTCGGTGTCGAGCAGGTCAAGCGCTACATCGACCAGTTGGCGCTCTACAAGATCAACACCCTGCATCTGCACCTCTCCGACGACCAGGGCTGGCGCATCGCGATCGACTCCTGGCCGCGCCTCGCGACGTACGGCGGTTCGACCCAGGTCGGCGGCGGTCCCGGCGGGTACTACACCAAGGCCCAGTACCGCGAGCTGGTGCGTTACGCCGCCTCCCGCCATCTCGAGGTCGTCCCGGAGATCGACATGCCGGGCCACACGAACGCGGCGCTCGCCTCGTACGCCGAGCTGAACTGCGACGGCGTCGCGCCGCCGCTCTACACCGGCACCTCCGTCGGCTTCAGCTCGCTCTGCGCGACGAAGGAGATCACCTACGACTTCGTGGACGACGTGGTGCGCGAGCTGGCCGCCCTGACGCCCGGCAGATATCTGCACATCGGCGGCGACGAGGCGCACTCCACCAGCCACGAGGACTATGTGGAGTTCATGCGGCGGACCCAGGCGGTCGTGGGCGCCTACGGCAAGACGGTGGTGGGCTGGCACCAGCTGACCGGCGCCGACCCGGTGAAGGGCGCGGTCGCGCAGTACTGGGGCTACGACGCCACGGGCGCCGCCGAGCGCGCCCAGGTCGCCGAGGCGACGAAGGCCGGCACGAAGCTGGTCCTGTCGCCGGCCGACCGGGTCTACCTCGACATGAAGTACGACCGGAACACCGACCTCGGCCAGAGCTGGGCCGGTCTCGTGGAGGTGGACCGCTCCTACGACTGGGACCCGGCCACCTATCTCGCCGACGCGGGGGTCGCCCCGGGCGCGGTGCTGGGAATCGAGGCGCCGCTCTGGTCGGAGACCCTGTCGACCAGCGACAACATCGAGAGGATGGCGTTCCCGAGGCTGCCCGGTGTCGCGGAGATCGGCTGGTCCCCGCAGTCGGCGCGGGACTGGGACACGTACAAGGAACGGCTGGCGTCACAGGGCCCGCGGATGACGGCCCTGGGGATCGACTACTACCCGTCGCCGGTCGTGCCGTGGCCGGGGACGGGCGGATCCCGGTGAGCCGGGGGCACTGACGAGCAGGCGGGCGCCCGAGAGGGACCGTGCGTGAGCGCGGGCGCCCGCCGGTCCCGGCACCCTCGGCGGGACGACCGGACTGCTCGTCGGGCGGTGGCCAACTGCTGGGGTGGGCGCGGTGGTTGGGATGGGTCGTTGTGGCGCGGGTCGGTGAGTACGGATACTCACGCTGTCGGCCGCGCCCCAGGTGACCATGGGAACCACCGCCCGTTCGTCGACACCGGAGGCCCCTCATGCTCAGCCGTACAGCCGCCGCACTGGTGCCGTTCTTCGGCCGCCTCACGGTCACGCTGGACGCCGGGGCGGAGCTGGCTCCCGGCAGCATCGTCGCCGCGAACCACACCTCGCTCAGCGACCCCGCGATCGTCCTCGCCGCGCTGCGCCGACTGGGCGTCGAGCCCGTCGTGATGGCGGCGGCGGGGCTGTGGCGCGTACCGCTCCTCGGGCGCGCCCTCACCCGCGGCGGGCACGTCCCCGTCCGGCGCGCCGACCCACGGGCCGCCGGCTGTCTCGACGACGCGGCGGCGGCGCTCGCGCGTGGCCGCACCGTACTCATCTACGGCGAGGGCGGCATCCCGGACGGCGGCGACGCCACCGAGCTCCCTCCCCGGCCCTTCCGTACCGGCCTGGCCCGGCTCGCCACCGCGACCGGCGCCCCGGTCGTCCCCCTCGGGCAGAGCGGCGCCCGGCGCGTCACCTCCGGCGGGGTCGTCGGGCAACTCGCGGGGCTGGCGACAGCGCCCCTGCGCCGCCCGGACCTGCGGGTGCACATCGGGCCCCCGCTGCGGCTGACGGGCGACCCGGGGACCGCCACCGCGCAGGCCCACGGCGCGGTCACCGCCGCGTGGTCCACCGCCGCGCACTCGCACGGCGTGCCGGCGGGCCGGTCGGCGTCCCGGGTCCCGGTCGGCGCCGCCGGCTGACCGACGCGCACGGCAACTCGGCGTGGACCACGCGACTTTCCGGGTCTTCCCGACGGCCGCGGCGAGATGTCGGCCGCGCCGTACGGGGCGGGTGTCCGACCGGTGCGGGAGAGTGGGAAGGACAGCCGCGTCCGTCGTCCCGAAGGAGTCAGTGATGTCCGTGCGCCGCGTGGTGCCCAACTTCCATGTGAAGGCCGAGGAGCAGGAGCGGAGCCGGGAGTTCTACGGCCTCCTGGGTTTCGAGGAGGTCATGAACCAGGGCTGGATCCTCACCCTCGCCTCACCCTCCACACCGGGCGCGCAGGTGAGCCTTCTGACCCATGACATGACGGGGCCCGTCGTCGCCGACATGAGCGTCGAGGTGGACGACGTGGACGCGGCCTACGCGGCGGTGCGGGCGAGCGGCGCGGAGATCGTGCACCCGCTCCAGGACGAGGAGTGGGGCGTCCGCCGCTTCTTCGTCCGAGACCCGGGCGGCCGGGTCGTCAACGTGCTGAGCCACCGCTGAGGGTGGGCCTCGCGTCCGGGCTCACCCCCAGATCCGTGGACGCGAGGACGATGAACTGCTCCAGGCGCTCTCGGGCCAGCTCCCCGTTGGCGCGCAGTCCTTGCTGATCATCGGCCTGGTGGAGGGCGGACGTCTTCTCGTACGCGTCCCTCGCGGCGTCGACCACCTCCGGGGAGTCGGCTATGAGCTGCACACGGAACAACGCGTGCAGGGCCACCCCGCGCAGGCGGTAGGACTCGGTGCGCGCCTCGAAGTGATGGGAGCTTTCCGGGTCTTCACGCCTCCTGTGCCAGCGGTCCTGCTGACCTCGGCGGAGCTCGGTGACAGCGCCGGCGAAGTCGCTGTAGACGGTGAGGCGCTCCGCGCGGAGTTGCTGGCCCAGCGCGAAGTTCTGAGCGCGCTCCGAGGAGGTGCGCTGGAACAGGTGGGTGACGACCACGCCGAGAATCGTGCCGAGGACAGCCACCAGAGTGGAGAGAACGCCATTCATGGGCGCAGCACATCACAGGGCCCGTATCCGGCGCGGCCACTCGGCGAGAGTCGCCGGCCGTCCCGTCGCGGCCGTCCCGTCCCGTCGCGGCCGTCCCGCCGGACCGGCCCTAGAGGCCCAGCTCCCTTGCGATCAGCATGCGTTGGACCTCGCTCGTGCCCTCGCCGATCTCCAGGATCTTGGAGTCGCGCCACATGCGGGCCACCGGATACTCGTTCATGAAGCCGTAGCCGCCGTGGATCTGGGTGGCCTCGCGGGCGTTGTCCACCGCGACCGTCGAGGAGTAGAGCTTCGCCAGTGCCGCCTCCTTCTTGAAGGGCTCGCCGTGCACCAGGCGGGAGGCCGCGTCGCGCCAGCCGAGGCGGGCCATGTGCGCCCGCATCTCCATGTCGGCGATCTTGAACTGGATGGCCTGGTTCGCGCCGATCGGACGGCCGAAGGCGTGCCGCTCCTTCGCGTATCTCACCGACTCGTCCACACAGCCCTGGGCGAGGCCCGTCGCCAGCGCGGAGATCGCGATGCGGCCCTCGTCCAGGATGCGGAGGAACTGCGCGTAACCCCGGCCCTCCGCGCCGAGCAGGTTCGCCAGCGGCACCCGGACGTCCGAGAAGGACAGCTCGCGGGTGTCCGACGCGTTCCAGCCGACTTTCGAGTACGGGGCCGCGACCGTGAAGCCCGGGGTGCCGGACGGGACGATGATCGAGGAGATCTCCGGGCGGCCGTCCTCCTTGCGGCCGGTGACCGCGGTGACCGTGACCAGGCCCGTGATGTCCGTGCCGGAGTTGGTGATGAAGCATTTCGAGCCGTTGATGACCCACTCGTCGCCGTCCCGTACGGCCGTGGTGCGGGTGCCGCCCGCGTCCGAGCCGGCCTCGGGCTCGGTCAGCCCGAAGGCGCCGAGGACCTCACCGGAGCACAGGCGCGGCAGCCACTCCCGCTTCTGCTCCTCCGTACCGAAGAGGTGCAGCGGCATCGCGCCGAGCGAGACGCCCGCTTCGAGGGTGATGGCCACCGACGAGTCGACGCGGGCCAGCTCCTCCAGGGCGATGCCGAGCGCCATGTAGTCGCCGCCCATGCCGCCGTACTCCTCGGGGAAGGGCAGGCCGAACAGGCCCATCCGCCCCATCTCGCGCACGATCTCGTAGGGGAACTCGTGCCGCTCGTAGAAGTCGCCGATCTTGGGTGCGACGACGTCCTGAGCGAACGCCTCGACGGTACGGCGCAGTTCCTCGTGCTCGTCGGAGAGCCGGTGGTCCAGGGTCATGGCTAGGACTCCTTGTGGGAGAGGGCGCTTACGGTGCGCGAGGGGCTGGGTCGTCCCAACTGGCCGGCCATCCAGGCGCTGGTGGCGGTGAGCAGGCCGAGATCGACCCCGGTGGAGATACCGAGGCCTTGCAGCATCCACAGGAGGTCTTCGGTGGCGAGATTTCCGGTGGCGCTCTTCGCGAACGGGCAGCCGCCGAGGCCGCCCGCCGACGCGTCGACGGTCGTCACTCCGTGCTGGAGCGCGGCGAAGGTGTTGGCGAGTGCCTGGCCGTACGTGTCGTGGAAGTGCACCCCGATCCTGGAGACGTGCACACCCTCCTCGATGAGCGTGGCGAGCAGGCTCTGCACATGGCCGGGGGTGGCGACACCGATCGTGTCCCCGAGGCTCACCTCGTCGCAGCCCATGTCGACCAGGGCCCTGACGACGCGGGCCACCTGGTCGACGGGGACGGGCCCCTCCCACGGGTCGCCGAAGCACATCGACAAGTAGCCCCGGACATGGAGGCGCTCCTCGCGGGCGCGGGCGACGACCGGCTCGAACATGGCGAGCGACTCGTCCAGGGACCGGTTCAGATTGGCCTTGGCGAAGGACTCGGTCGCGCTGGCGAAGACGGCCACCTGACGGACGCCGAGGGCCAGCGCGCGGTCCAGTCCCCGTTCGTTCGGCACGAGGACGGGCAGCCGTACGCTCTCGAGATCGCGCACCATCGGGAACAGCTGCTCCGCGTCGGCCAGTTGGGGCACCCACTTGGGGTGGACGAAGCTCGTCGCCTCGATGGTGGTGAGCCCGGCGGCGGCGAGGCGGTGGATGAACTCGGCCTTGATCTCGGTGGGGACGATCGTCGACTCGTTCTGGAGGCCGTCGCGCGCGCCCACCTCATGGATCCGGATCCGGGTCGGCAGACCCTCGTCCATGACGGTCATGGGGAGTGTCATCTCTCCTCCTCGGTGACCGCGGTCGGCGCGACCACGGCCAGCACCTGGTCCATCGCGACGGTGGAGCCCGCCACCACGTCGAGCTCCGTGACGGTGCCCCCGTGCGGGGCCGAGACGACGTGCTCCATCTTCATCGCCTCGACCACCAACAGGCCCTGGCCCGCGACGACTTCGTCCCCGACGGCCACCTTCACGACCGTGACCGTGCCGGGCATCGGGGCCGTGAGCGCGTCGAGCCCCGCCGCGCCGGCCGCGCCGAGCAGCGCGGCCTCGACCGGATCATGGTCCTGTACGTGCCAGCTGTCGCCGTCCCTGCCGAGCCAGCCGTCCGCCCGGTGGAACGTGTGGGTCCTCCCGTCCACCGTGACGGTGACCCGGCCGGGCTCCACAAGCGGCGGGCCACCGCCGAGCAGCCGGTGGGTGACCGGTTCATGTCCCGCGACACGCAGATGGTGGGTGACCGGCACGGTCATGCCGCCCATCCGCCAGCCGTTCGGTACGGAGAAGGGGTCGGTCCAGCCGCCGCCCGACCCGGTGGCGGGCGCGGGGGCCAGCTCCGACTCCCGTACCGCCGCCGCCGCTTCGTACACCTCCACCGGCACGTCCCCCGGCACCAGCGCGTCCGCGTCCCGCTCCACCAGGCCGGTGTCCAGCTCGCCCGCCACCACGGCGGGGTGGGCCAGCAGCCTCCGCAGGAAGCCGGCGTTGGTCGGGACGCCCAGCGTCACCGTCTCCGCCAGCGCCGCCCGCAGTCGGCGCAGCGCCGTCGCCCGGTCCGGGGCGTGCACGATCACCTTCGACAGCATCGGGTCGTACAGGCTCCCGACCTCCGTGCCCTCGCTCAGGCCCGAGTCCGTGCGTACGCCGTCGCCGTCCGGCTCGCGCAACGACAGCACCCGGCCGCCCGAGGGGAGGAAGCCGCGCGCGGGGTCCTCCGCGCAGATCCGGGCCTCGATGGCGTGCCCGGTGAGGGTGATGTCCTCCTGGGTGAACGGAAGCCGCTCACCGGCGGCGACGCGCAGCTGCCACTCCACCAGATCCAGACCGGTGACCAGCTCGGTGACCGGGTGCTCGACCTGGAGACGGGTGTTCATCTCCATGAAGAAGTACGAACCGGGGTCGTCGCCCGGGACGATGAACTCGACCGTCCCCGCCCCCCGGTAGCCGCAGGAGCGCGCCGCCTGCACCGCGGCCTCGCCCATCGCCGCCCGGGTCTTCTCGTCGAGCAGGACGGACGGCGCCTCCTCGATGATCTTCTGGTGCCGGCGCTGCAACGAGCACTCGCGCTCGCCGAGATGGATCACATTGCCGTGCCCGTCGGCGAGCACCTGGATCTCGATATGGCGGGGGCGGTCGATCCAGCGCTCGACCAGAAGCGTGTCGTCGCCGAAGGAGGCGCGGGCCTCGCGCCGGGCCGCCGCGATCTCGTCGCGCAGGGCCGACTCCAGGCGGGTGAGCCGCATGCCCTTGCCGCCGCCGCCCGCCGACGGCTTCAGGAGCACCGGCATCCCGATCTCCCTGGCCGCCTCGGCCAGTTGGTCGTCGGTCAGTCCGCTGCCGGACGAGCCGGGCACCACCGGCACACCGGCGGCGGCGACGGTCTCCTTGGCGCGGATCTTGTCGCCCATCAGCGAGATCGCGGATGCCGTCGGCCCGATGAAGACGAGACCGGCGTCCGCGCACGCCTGCGCGAAGGCCGCGTTCTCCGCGAGGAAGCCGTAGCCCGGGTGGACGGCCTGGGCGCCCGTACGGGCGGCGGCCTCCAGGAGGCGGCCGCTCACGAGATAGCTCTCGGACGCGGGCGCCGGACCGATCCGGACGGCGGTGTCCGCCTCACGTACATGCCGGGCGTCCGCGTCCGCGTCGCTGAAGACCGCGACGGAACGGATGCCCAGCGCGCGCAGCGTACGGATGACGCGGACCGCGATCTCGCCCCGGTTCGCGACGAGGACCGTGTCGAACATGCCGCCCGGAGCCGCCGCTCGAACGGTGGGGGTGGGCGCGGTGGTCGTACGCGCGGTGCTGGTGGTGTGCAGGGAGGTCATGTGTCACTCACATCCGGAAGACGCCGAAGCCGGGGGCGGTGCTGTCCTTCTGGGGAAGCGGGGCGTTGGCACAGGCCGTCAGCGCGAGACCCACCACCTGGCGGGTCTCCAGCGGATCGATCACCCCGTCGTCCCAGAGCCGCGCCGTCGCGTAGTAGGCGTTGCCCTGTGTCTCGTACTGCGCGCGCACCGGGTCCTTGAACGCCTCCTCCTCGTCGGCCGGCCACTCCTCGCCGCGCCCCTCGATCTGGTCGCGCTTGACCGTCGCGAGGACCGAGGCCGCCTGCTCGCCGCCCATGACGGAAATCTTGGCGTTGGGCCACATCCACAGGAAGCGGGGGGAGTAGGCCCGGCCGCACATCGAGTAGTTCCCCGCGCCGTAGGAACCGCCGACCACGACGGTGAGCTTCGGCACGCGCGCGCACGCCACGGCCGTCACCATCTTCGCGCCGTGCTTGGCGATACCGCCCGCCTCGTACGCCTTGCCGACCATGAACCCCGAGATGTTCTGGAGGAAGAGCAGCGGGATGCCGCGCTGGTCGCACAGCTCGATGAAGTGCGCGCCCTTCTGGGCCGATTCGGAGAACAGGATGCCGTTGTTGGCGACGATCCCCACCGGGTGGCCGTGGACCCGGGCGAAGCCGGTCACCAGGGTCGTACCGAACTCGGACTTGAACTCCGCGAACCGCGAGCCGTCCACCAGCCGGGCGATGACCTCGCGGACGTCGTACGGAGTGCGCGAGTCGACCGGCACCGCCCCGTACAGCCCCATCGGGTCGACCTTCGGCTCCTCCACCGGCTCGACCCGCCACGGCAGCGGACCGCGCTCCGGGAGCGTCGAGACGATCGTACGGACGATCCGCAGCGCGTGCGCGTCGTCCTCGGCGAGATGGTCGGTCACCCCCGACGTACGCGAGTGGACCTCGCCGCCGCCCAGCTCCTCGGCGGTGACGACCTCGCCCGTCGCCGCCTTCACCAGGGGCGGGCCGCCGAGGAAGATCGTGCCCTGGCCGCGGACGATCACCGCCTCGTCGCTCATCGCGGGCACATACGCGCCGCCCGCCGTGCAGGAGCCGAGGACGGCCGCGATCTGGGGGATTCCGGCGCCGGACATCCGCGCCTGGTTGTAGAAGATCCGGCCGAAGTGGTCGCGGTCGGGGAAGACCTCGTCCTGCATCGGGAGGAAGGCGCCGCCCGAGTCCACGAGATAGACGCACGGCAGTCTGTTCTCCAGCGCGACCTCCTGGGCGCGCAGATGCTTCTTCACCGTCATCGGGTAATACGTCCCGCCCTTGACCGTGGCGTCATTGGCGACCACGACCACCTCTCGGCCGCTGACCCGGCCGATCCCGGCGATCACCCCGGCCGCGGGCGCCTGGCCGCCGTACATGCCCTCCGCCGCCAGCGGCGCCAGCTCCAGGAAGGGCGAGCCGGGGTCCAGCAGCGTGTCCACCCGGTCGCGGGGCAGCAGCTTCCCGCGCGCCACGTGCCGGGCGCGGGACTTCTCGCCGCCGCCCAGCCGGGCGGCGGCGAGCCGGTCGCGCAGGGCGTCGGAGAGCCGCTGATGCGCCGACTCGTTGACGCGCCAGGACTCGGCGGCCGGGTCGGCGGCGCTCGCCAGCACGGGTGCCTGCTGCATCGGTCGAGCTCCCTCGCACGGTTAATAAGCGTTAACGTTACGGTCTCAGGTTAACGACCGCTAACCGTCCTGTCTAGAATGGATTTCCATGAGCACCAGGACCGCGGCCCCGACGCGCCGCGAGCAGATCCTCAACGAGGCCGCCAGGCTCTTCGCGGAGCGCGGTTTCCACGGCGTGGGCGTGGACGAGATAGGGGCGGCCGTCGGTATCAGCGGGCCGGGCCTGTACCGCCATTTCGCGGGCAAGGACGCCATGCTCGCCGAACTGCTCGTCGGCATCAGCGGCCGGCTGCTGGACGGCGGCAGGAAGCGGGTGGCGGCGACGACCGGTGACCCGGAGGCCGTGCTCGCCTCGCTGATCGACGGCCATATCGACTTCGCGCTGGACGACCGCCCGCTGATCACGCTGCACGACCGCGAACTGGACCGGCTCAGGGACAGCGACCGCAAGCTCGTGCGGCAGCTTCAGCGGCAGTACGTGGAGCTCTGGGTCGGTGTCGTCCGCGACATCCACCAGGATCTGCCCGAGCCGGTGGCGCGCGGCGCCGTGCACGCGGTCTTCGGCCTGCTGAACTCGACCCCGCATCTGAGCCCCACCGGGCGCGGCACACCCCGGCGCGCGGTCGCGGAAACGCTCCTGCGGCGCTTGGCGCACGGCGCGTTCGCCGCCCTCGGTGAGGAGGAGGACGGCTCGGCGCGTCTGTGAGGGCGGGGCCCGGCCGGCTGCCGCCGGCGGTACCTCAGGCCCGGAGGCCGGCGAGCTGCCCCGCCAGCGTCTCCACCGCCTGGAACCGCGCTCCGAACAGCGCCACGTGCTTCCAGTGCAGCGTGCCGTCCGGCGCGATCAGGAAGACCGACCGGCGCAGCCCGATCCCGGGGGCGGCGATCCCGAACGCCCGCGCCACCGTCCGGCCGGTGTCGGCGAGCAGCGGGATGCGCAGCCGGTGCTTACGGGCGAACCCCTCGTGGCTGTCGACGTCCTGCGGGCTGATGCCCCACACCTGGGCGCCCAGTTCGGTGAACGTCTCAAGACCGCTGGAGTACGAGCACATCTGCTTGGTGCAGACACTGGTGTCGTCACCGGGGTAGAAGGCCAGGACGAGTGGACGGCCGCGCTGCTCGTCGAGGCGGTACTCCCTCCGTACGAAGGTGTCGTCCCCGTCGAGCACCCCGCCGGGCAGGGTGAAATTCTCCGGGGGAAGGCCGAGACCGGCTGTCGCTGCCACAAGAGGCTCCTCGCTGATCAGGGTGCGCGGCTGTCCGCGCACTCCGTGGTCCTACGGGTCGTTCCCCGCTCGTCACTCGCCGCGCTCCGCCGGATTTCTCCGGCCGCGCGGGCCCTCCCGGACAGGGCCGGGCGAGTCCAGTCACCGGGACGAGCGGCCCGACGCGTACATCTGACGGCACAATGGGCTCATGCCGATACCCAGCCGCGAAGCTCTCGTCGACCACCTCGTCCGTACGCGTATCGCCGGAGACGTGGCCACTCCCAGGGACAACAACCTCTCCCACTACCGCAAGCTCGCCAACGGCGACCGCCACTTCTGGCTGGGCCTCGAGCTCGGCGACCGTTGGACGGACGAGCAGGACGTGCTCGCCGTGATGGCCGAGCGGTGCGGCGTCAACGACGATCCGGAGCACCGGCACGGCCAGGACACCATCGATCCCGAACTGACCGTCGACGCCCTGGAACGGATGGCGGCGCGGCTGCGCAAGGCGGCGGACGCCCGCGAGAGCGTGCTCTTCGCCACCGGTCACCCCGGCGGGCTGCTGGACGTCCACCGTCAGACGGCGGACGCGCTGCGGCTGGCCGGCTGCGAGATCGTCCGGATCCCCGGCGGTCTCACGGCCGACGAGGGCATGGTCTTCCAGTTCGCCGGTGTCGCGATGCTGGAGCGCGGGGCCACCCTCTGGCACACCCACTCGCCCGAACCGATGCGCGCCATCCTGGACGGCCTGGAGCGCGACGGCAGACCGCAGCCGGACCTGGTGCTCGCCGACCACGGCTGGGCGGGCTGCGCGGGGCAGCGCGGCCTCGACTCGATCGGGTACGCGGACTGCAACGACCCGGCCCTGTTCATCGGCGAGGCCGAGGGCACCCTTCAGGTGACGGTCCCGCTGGACGACCATGTGACGGACCCCCGCTTCTACGACCCGATGACGGAGTACCTGCTGAACGCGGCCGGCCTCACCAACACCGTCTGAGCGGCCGACCGGCACCACCACGGCACCACAGCAGCCCGGCGCTGAGGACACGGACAGCGGCCGGGCTCAGTCGCGCCCCGGCCCGGAGCCCGCGCCGGAGGCCCCGGAGCTCCCGCCACCGATCCCGGAGCCCGCGCGAGAGGCCCCGGACTCCCTGGGCACGCGCATGACGCCCTCCTGGATCACCGAGATCGCCAGCCGTCCGTCCTGCGTGTAGATACGGGCCTGGCCGAGCCCCCGGCCGCCGGACGCGGACGGCGACGTCTGGTCGTACAGCAGCCACTCGTCCGCCCGGAAGGGGCGGTGGAACCACATCGCGTGGTCCAGGCTCGCCCCGACGATGTCACCCACCGCCCAGCCGCCCCTGCCGTGCGCGAGCAGCACCGAGTCGAGCAGCGTCATGTCGGAGACGTACGTCGCCAGACAGACGTGCAGCAGCGGGTCGTCGGCGAGCTTGCCCACCGTGCGGAACCACACCTGCGAGCGCGCCTCGCGCGGCTGCCCGGCCGTCGCGTACGGCGGGGCGTCGACGTACCGCAGATCCACCGCGGCCCGTGCCTCCAGCAGCCGGTCGGCGACGGACGGGTCCACGAACCGGTCCGCGTAGCGCGGCAGCGTCTCGGCGGCCGTCGGAAGCGACTCCGGATCGGTCGCCGGCGGCATGGGCGCCTGATGCTCCAGGCCCTCCTCGTACGCCTGGAAGGACGCCGAGAGATGGAAGATCGGCTTCCCGTGCTGGACGGCCACCACCCGGCGCGTGGTGAAGGACCGGCCGTCGCGGATGCGGTCGACCGTGTAGACGATCGGCGCGCCCGGATCGCCCGCCCGCAGGAAGTACGAGTGCAGGGAGTGGGCGGAGCGGTCGGCGGGGACGGTACGGCCCGCGGCCACCAGGGCCTGCGCGGCGACCTGGCCGCCGTAGACGCGCGGGATCGCGGCCGAGCGGCTGACACCGCGGAAGATGTCCTCCTCGATCCGCTCCAGGTCGAGCAGTTCGAGGAGGGACTCCAGTGCGTTCATGGGCTGATCGTGTCCCCGGTGCTCACGCGCGGTCCCGCGGACCTACAGGCCCATCGACTTGGCGATGATCATCTTCATGACCTCGCTCGTGCCGCCGTAGATGCGGTTGACGCGGTTGTCCGCGTAAAGGCGGGCGATCGGGTACTCGTTCATGTAGCCGTACCCGCCGTGCAGTTGAAGGCACTTGTCGATCACGCGGTGCGCGACCTCCGTACAGAAGAGCTTCGCCGACGCGGCCTCGGCCGCGGACAGCTCGCCCTTGTCGTGCGCGTCGAGGGCGCGGTCGCAGACGGCCTCGGCCGCGTCGACCTCGGCCTTGCAGGCGGCCAGTTCGAACTTGGTGTTCTGGAAGGAGGCGACCGTCTTGCCGAAGACGGTGCGGTCCTGCACGTACTGCTGCGCGAACCGGATGGCCGCCGACGCCTGCGCGTACGCGCCTACGGCGATGCCCAGGCGCTCCTGCGGCAGATTCTGGCCGAGGTAGGAGAAGCCCTTGTTCTCCTCGCCGAGCAGGTCCTCGACGGGCACCTTGACGTCGCTGAAGGAGAGTTCGGCGGTGTCCGAGGACTTCAGGCCCAGCTTGTCGAGCTTGCGGCCCACCGCGTACCCCTCGGACGCGGTGTCCACCACGAAGAGCGAGATGCCGTGCCTGCGGTCCTCCGGGCTCGGCGGCGCGGTGCGGGCGCAGACGATGACGCGGTCGGCGTGCACACCGCCGGTGATGAAGGTCTTGGCACCGTTGAGCACGTAGTGCGAGCCGTCGGCGGAGAGCTTCGCCGTCGTCTTCATGCCCGCGAGGTCGGAGCCGGTGCCGGGCTCGGTCATGGCGATGGCGTACATGGTCTCGCCGGTCACGAACCCGGGCAGCCACCGCTTCTTCTGCTCCTCGGTGGCGTACGCCTTCACATACGGCAGGCAGAGCGCGACATGCACACTGGACCCTCCGAAGGAGACACCCGCGCGGGCGCACTCCTCGGAGACGACGGCCTGGAACTTGAACGACTCCTCGCCCGCGCCGCCGTACTCCTCGGGCACCTCGATCCCGAAGATGCCCAGCTCGCCGAGCTTGTAGTAGAACTCGCGGGGGACGAGCCCCTCGGCGTACCACTCGTCGTAGACCGGCACGACCTCGGCCTCGATGAAGGCGCGGAGAGTCTCCCGGAACGCCTCGTGGTCCTCGTTGTACACGCTACGGCGCACGGAAGCCCTCTCCTCGGTCTGAGTGGTCTGAGCGGCCTGAAGCGCTAGACCTAAGCGCTTGCTCAGTTCTTAGAAAGTTACCCGGCGGTCACCGCGACTGTCCAGGGCGGGGTCCGAGCCGTCGCGCACGTCACAGTAGGCGCAGTGCGAACCACAACTCCATGCGGGTGTCCGCCTCGTCGAGGTCCGTGTTCAGCAGGGTCGCGCAGCGGGTGATGCGTTGGCGCACCGTGTTGCGGTGGATCGACAGGGCCACCGCCGTGCGGTCCCAACTGCCGTGCAGGGAGAGCCAGGTGCGCAGGGTCTCCGTCAGGGCGGGGGAGTCGGCGATCGGGGAGAGCCGGGCGCGGGCGTGGGCCGCCGCCTCTTCAGGAGGGATGAGCGCCGTCAGGGCGCCGGGGCCGGGCGCGCGGTGCTGGACGAGGGGCGCGCGGGTGGCCTCCGCGTGGCGCAGGGCGCGCCCGGCCTGGGTGTCGGCCTCGGCCAGGCCGGCGGGGGCGACCGGCGCGCTGACTCCGAGCGTCCAGCCCGGCTGCGCGGTGACCGGGCGGTCGGTGAGGACACGCACGGTGGTGCCGTCCGACTCCGCCAGGGCGCTGCCCAGGGCCGCCGCCAGTGCCGACGGGGCGAAGGGCGTGTCACCGCCGTGGCCGTGCACGACGATCCAGGGGCCGGGGCCGAGCAGCGGCGCCGCGTCGGTGGGCGCGGCGCCCAGCAGGAGCCGTACGAGCGCCGCCGAGCGCGCCGCCTCCGCCGCGCCCTGGTGCTCCGCCGTGAGCAGCGACAGGAGGACGACGGCCATGCCCGTGACGGTGTGGTCCCCGGCCTCCCGGCCACCGGCGGCGACGCCGAGGACGAGGCCCCGGCCGCCGCTCAGCGCGTACGCGGCGAGACGCGCGCCCCGCGCGGCGTCGGTGGCCGTGCCGTGCGGCGGGTTCACCACCCGTGCCAGCCGGGCGAGCGCCGTACGGGAGCCCGGGGCCGGGTCCCGGCCCGTGCTGTGCAACTCCGCGCCGTCGGGGGCGAACAGGACCGCGCGACCGCCGAGGCGCCCGGCGAGCTGGCGCAGCACCGCCGGAACCGGGTCCGGGCGGGCGGCAGCGGCGGCGAGGCCCTGCTGGGCCTCGGTGACCCGGCGCAGCTCGCGGTGGCGCTCCTCGGCCATCAGCTGCCAGACCCCGCGCGCCACGGTGGTGAACGGGGTGCGCCGGGGGACCTCCAGCAACGGGAGCCCGTGCCGGTCGCACGCCTCGACCAGGCTGTCGGGGACCGTGTCGTACACCGGCGCCACCCCGAAGCCGAGCGCAGCCGCGCCCGCTTCGACGACCCTCCGTACATAGGTGTCGGCGTGCGCGTCGGTGAGCTGGACGCCCGCCGTCAGCAGCAGCTCACCGCCGAGCAGATACGGGTACGGGTCGGCCATCTCCGAGGTGTGCACCCAGTGGACGGCGACCGACTCGGCGGCTGCGGGGAGATCGCCGGGCAGCCCCGACAGCAGCCGCAGACCCAGCGCGCCGTCGGCGAGCAGCGCGGCCAGCGACACGGGCGGAGTGGGCGGAGCGGAAGGTTCCGGCATGGATGATCCATCCATCGACAGCGCGAAGAATGGATGAAACATACACTTCAGCGTTCCTTTCCGGCCACCTACCGTCGACTCCCACAGCACCGGACCCCCGGACTCGCCGGAAGCTTCGGAGTCGATCAGGAGGAAGCCCCATGGCCCTGGACTACGCGGTGATCGTCGTCTATCTCGCCGGCATGCTCGCCATGGGCTGGTGGGGCATGCGCCGTGCCAGGTCCAAGAGCGAGTTCCTCGTGGCGGGCCGGCGGCTCGGCCCCTGGATGTACTCCGGCACGATGGCCGCGATCGTCCTCGGCGGCGCCTCCACCATCGGCGGCGTGGGACTCGGCTACCAGTACGGCCTCTCCGGCGCCTGGATGGTCCTCACCATCGGCCTCGGGTTGCTGGCCCTCTCGGTGTTCTTCTCCGCCCGTATCGCCCGGCTGAAGGTGTACACCGTCTCCGAGATGCTCGACCTTCGGTACGGAGGACGCGCCGGCGTCATCTCCGGGCTGGTCATGTGGGCCTACACCCTGATGCTCGCGGTCACCTCGACCATCGCGTACGCCACGATCTTCGACGTCCTGTTCGATCTGCACCGCACCGTCGCGATCATCCTGGGCGGCGCGATCGTGGTGGCGTACTCGGCGCTCGGCGGCATGTGGTCGATCACGCTGACGGACATGGTGCAGTTCGTCGTGAAGACGATCGGGGTGCTGCTGCTCCTGCTGCCCATCGCGGTCGTCAAGGCCGGCGGCTTCGGGGAGATGAGGGCGAAGCTTCCCACGGAGTACTTCGACCCGCTGGGCATCGGCGGCGAGACGATCTTCACCTATGTGCTGATCTACACCTTCGGCATGCTGATCGGCCAGGACATCTGGCAGCGGGTGTTCACCGCGCGCAACGACACCACGGCCCGCTGGGGCGGCACCGTCGCCGGTACCTACTGTCTTCTCTACGCGATCGCCGGAGCCGTCATCGGCACCGCGGCCAAGGTCCTCTACCCCAAGCTGCCGAGCGCCGACGACGCGTTCGCCACCATCGTCAAGGACGAACTCCCGCCGGGCGTACGGGGACTGGTGCTGGCCGCCGCACTCGCCGCCGTGATGTCGACCTCCTCGGGCGCGCTGATCGCCTGCGCGACCGTCGCCAACAACGACATCTGGGCGCGGCTGCGGGAACTCCTCGGACAGCGCCGCGAGGGGCTGTCGAAGGACGCCGGGGAGCGGGACGAGGTCAAGGACAACCGCGCCTTCATCCTGGTCATGGGCGTGGCCGTGATCGGTGTCGCCATCGCGCTGAACGACGTCGTGGGGGCGCTGACCGTCGCGTACAACCTGCTCGTCGGCGGTCTGCTCGTGCCCATCCTCGGCGGCCTCCTCTGGAAGCGGGGCACCGTCCAGGGCGCGCTCGCCGCGATGGTCGTGGGCGGGCTGACCGTCATCGGCCTGATGGCCGCGCACGGCATCCTGGCCAACGAGCCCATCTACTACGGCCTCCTCGCCTCGCTGGCGGTCTACCTCGTCGTCAGCCTCCTGACGAAGCCGACGGACGAGGCCGTGCTCGCCGCCTGGCGCCGCCGCCTCGCGGGCGAGGGCCCCGAGGACACGAACGGCCCCGAGGACACGGGCGGCGGCGGGGACGCCTCCCGGCCCGGCTCCGTCCCGGCCGGAAGCCCGGCCGGAAGCCCGGCCGGAAGCCCGGCCGGAAGCCCGGGCTGAACCCGGCGCTCCGGGAGGGCGCCGCACCCGTTGTCAGTGGCCAGGGTCATGCTGGACACGTACACGCACCACGAGAGGGCCCGACAAGCATGAGCAGCGCAGCAGGACCTGAGAGCACCGGCGCCGGAGCGCGTACGGGCGGGGAGGGGGGCGGCCCCCGGGGGCCCGTCGACTCCTCACGCGTGCCCCGGTACGCCGGACCCGCCACCTTCGCCCGGCTGCCCAGGCTGGACGAGGTCGGGGCCGCCGATGTCGCCGTCGTCGGCGTCCCCTTCGACAGCGGGGTGTCCTACCGGCCCGGCGCCCGCTTCGGCGGGAACGCGATCCGCGAGGCGTCCCGGCTGCTGCGCCCGTACAACCCCGCCCAGGACGCGTCGCCGTTCGCGCTCGCGCAGGTCGCCGACGCCGGTGACATCGCGGCCAACCCGTTCGACATCAACGAGGCCGTCGACACGATCGAGGCGGCCGCCGACGACCTGCTGGGAACGGGCGCGCGCCTGATGACCCTCGGCGGCGACCACACCATCGCGCTCCCGCTGCTGCGCTCGGTCGCCAAGAGGCACGGCCCGGTCGCGCTGCTCCACTTCGACGCGCACCTGGACACCTGGGACACCTACTTCGGCGCCGAGTACACCCACGGCACGCCGTTCCGCAGAGCCGTCGAGGAAGGAATCCTCGACACGGAGGCGCTGTCGCACGTCGGCACACGCGGCCCTCTCTACGGCAGGAAGGACCTGGACGACGACCACCGGATGGGCTTCGGCATCGTCACCTCCGCCGACGTCATGCGGCGCGGGGTCGACGAGGTCGCCGACCAGCTGCGGCAGCGTATCGGGGACCGCCCGCTGTACATCTCGATCGACATCGACGTGCTCGACCCGGCCCACGCGCCCGGTACCGGCACCCCCGAGGCCGGCGGGCTCACCTCCCGCGAACTCCTGGAGATCCTCCGCGGCCTGGCCTCCTGCCACCTGGTCTCGGCGGACGTGGTCGAGGTCGCCCCCGCGTACGACCACGCGGAGATCACTTCCGTCGCCGCCTCGCACACGGCGTACGAGCTGACCACGATCATGTCCCGGCAGATCTCGGAGGTCCGCGCGAAGTGACCCACGACCACCACCACGAGATCCCCCGCTACACCCCCGAGCAGACCGCGCGGGCGCTGAACCCGCCCGCCGGGCGCACCGGCGGCGACCTCGTCGTCGAGACGCTGCACGGCCTCGGCGCCACCACCGTCTTCGGTCTGCCGGGCCAGCACGCCCTCGGCATGTTCGACGCGCTGCGCCGGTCCGACCTGGCGTACGTCGGGCTGCGCGTGGAGAACAACGCCGGATTCGCCGCCGACGCCTACGGCCGCGTCACCGGCGAGGTCGCGCCCCTGCTGCTCTCCACCGGGCCGGGCGCGCTCACCTCGCTCGCAGCCCTCCAGGAGGCCGCCGCGGGGTCCTCGCCCGTCCTCGCGATCTCCAGCCAGATCCCGTCGGCGGGCCTCGGCGGCGGCCGGCACGGCTATCTGCACGAACTGCGCGACCAGCAGGCCTCGTTCCGCGACATCGTCAAATCCGTCCATCTCGTCCGTACGCCCTCCCAGATCCCGTCCGCGATCGCCACGGCCTGGGAGTCCGCGCTCACCGCGCCGCACGGACCCGTCTGGGTCGAGATCCCGCAGGACGTCCTCCTCAAGGAGACGACGCTGCCGCTCGTCACCGCCGTCGACGCCACCCCGCGCGAACTGCTGCCGCGCCCGGAGCTGATCGCCGTCGCGGCACACGCCCTCTCGCACGCCGAGCGCCCCGTGATCATCGCCGGGGGCGGAGTCGTACGGGCCGACGCGGCCGGCAAGCTGCGGAGCCTCGCCGAGAAGCTGGCCGCTCCCGTCGTCACCACCTTCGGAGGGAAGGGCGCCTTCCCCTGGGAGCACCCCCTGTCGCTCCAGTCCTGGCTGGAGGACCGGCACACCACCGACTTCCTGGAAGACGCCGACGTCGTCCTGGTCGTCGGCTCCGGGCTCGGCGAGCTGTCCTCCAACTACCACACGTTCCGCCCGCGCGGCCGGGTGATCCAGATCGAGGCCGACCTCGGCAAGCTGGAGGCCAACCTCCCCGCGCTCGGCATCCACGCCGACGCGCGCGAGGCGCTCTCCGCGCTCCTGGAGTCCGTGACCCCCCGGAGCGACCCGGCCGCCGCCGAGTCCGCGCGGGAGGCCGTCCGTACGGTGCTGGCAAAGGTACGCGCGCGGATCGGCGCCCAGGACCTGGAGTTGGAGCAGCGGGTGCTCGCCGCCGTCCGGGACGCGCTGCCCGCCGCCTCGCCCAGCTTCTGGGACATGACGATCCTCGCCTACTGGGCCTGGTCCGCCTGGCCCGGCGCGATGCACTCCGGCCAGGGGGCCGGCGGCCTCGGCTACGGCTACCCGGCGGCCCTCGGAGCGGCGGCGGCGGACCGTACGAAGCCCGTGCTCGCGGTCTCCGGCGACGGCGGCGCCATGTACTCGATCGCCGAGCTGGCCACGGCCCGGCAGTACGACCTCCCCGTCACCTGGCTGATCGTGGACGACGGCGGCTACGGCATCCTCCGCGAGTACATGACGGACGCCTACGGCGAGACCACCGGCACCGAGCTGGCCCGCCCGGACTTCGTCGCGCTCGCCGAGTCCTTCGGGGTGCCCGCGGTCCGCACGAGCCCCGAGGCGCTGCGGGAGGACCTGTCGAAGGCGCTGGCGGCCCCCGGCCCGTCGGTGGTGGTGCTCCCGGCGCTCCTGAGACTGTTCGCCCCGACGCACCTGTCACCCGGATAGCCCCGGCACGCACAGTCACCACACGTACTACGTCTGAGGACCTGGTCCCTCCGGCGCGCGCCTCGGTCCAGCGACGGGTATGTGTTGCCGCGGGATGAAATCCGCACGTGGGCGCGTTGATGCCTTCCGGCAGGGGGTCCACGGGGGACGCCCGCGTACCGACAAGCGGCAGGGCAGACGGAGGGCGGCAGACAGTGGCGGCGGAGCGAACAGACCCCGAGCGCGAAAGGCCGGGCGGAGGCCCGGCCGGAGTGAACGAGGCCGGCGCGGGCAACGCGGTCGCGAGCGGGACAGAGGCGGGCGGAGCGGGAGTGGGCAAGGCCCTGGACAGCGCATCGGTGAAGCCGGGAAAGCCCGGGGGGCCTGGACAGCCCGGGGAGTCCGGGGACGGCAAGGGCGGCTGGGCCCGGCGTCTGATCGGCTACGCCTGGCGCTACCGGCGCAACGTGATCCTCGCCCTCGGCTCCTCCCTCGCCGGCATGGCCGTCATGGCTCTCGTCCCGCTGATCACCAAGGTCGTCATCGACGACGTCATAGGCACCGGCACCCGGTCCATCGCCGTCTGGACCGGCCTGCTGATAGCCGCGGCCGTCGTGATCTACGTCATGACCTACATCCGCCGCTACTACGGCGGACGCCTCGCCCTCGACGTCCAGCACGACCTCCGTACGGAGATGTACGGCACCATCGCCCGGCTCGACGGCCGCCGCCAGGACGAACTCTCCACCGGACAGGTCGTCGGCCGCGCCACCAGCGACCTCCAGCTGATCCAGGGCCTGCTCTTCATGCTGCCGATGACCATCGGCAACGTCCTGCTCTTCCTCATCTCCCTCGTGATCATGGCGTGGCTCTCGCTGCCCCTGACCCTCGTCGCCCTCGGCGTCGCCCCCGCCCTCTGGTACATCGCCCGCCGCAGCCGCACCCGGCTGCACCCCGCCACCTGGTACGCCCAGTCGCAGGCCGCGACCGTCGCGGGGGTCGTCGACGGATCGGTCTCCGGCGTACGCGTCGTCAAGGGCTTCGGCCAGGAGGACCAGGAGACCGGCAAGCTGCGCGCGGCGGGCCGCAAGCTCTTCGCGGGCCGGCTGCGCACGATCAAGCTCAACTCCCGCTACACCCCCGCCCTCCAGGCCGTGCCGGCCCTCGGGCAGGTCGCCATGCTCGCGCTCGGCGGCTGGCTCGCCACCCGGGGCGAGATCACCCTCGGCACGTTCGTGGCCTTCTCCACCTACCTCGCCCAGCTCGTCGGCCCCGTCCGCATGCTCGCGATGGTCCTGACCGTCGGCCAGCAGGCCCGCGCCGGCGTCGAGCGGGTCCTCGAACTCATCGACACCGAGCCGTCGATCCAGGACGGCACCAAGGAGCTGCCCGCCGACGCGGAGGCGTCCGTCGAGTTCGACGACGTGACGTTCTCCTACGAAGACGGCCGCACCGTCCTTGAGGGCTTCTCGCTGGAGATCCGCCCCGGCGAGACCGTCGCCGTCGTCGGCTCGTCCGGCAGCGGCAAGTCCACCGTCTCGCTGCTACTGCCGCGCTTCTACGACGTGACGCACGGCGCCGTCCTCGTCGGCGGCCACGACGTACGCGAACTGACCACCGAATCGCTGCGCGCCGCCATCGGGCTCGTACCGGAGGACAGCTTCCTCTTCTCCGACACCGTCCGCGCCAACATCGCCTACGGCAAGCCCGACGCCACCGACGAGGAGATCGAGCGCGCCGTCCGCGCCGCCCAGGCCGACCGGTTCATCGCCGAACTGCCCGCCGGCTACGACACCACCGTCGGCGAGCAGGGCCTGACCCTCTCCGGCGGTCAGCGCCAGCGCATCGCCCTGGCCCGCGCGATCCTCACCGACCCCCGTCTGCTGCTCCTGGACGACGCCACCTCCGCCGTCGACGCCCGCGTCGAGCACGAGATCCACGAGGCGCTGCGCTCGGTGATGGCAGGCCGTACGACGCTGCTCATCGCCCACCGACGCTCCACCCTCGGCCTCGCCGACCGTATCGCCGTGCTCGACGACGGGCGGCTCGCTGACATCGGCACCCATGAGGAACTCCAGGAACGGTCCGCCCTCTACCGGCGGCTGCTCACCGACCCCGACGAGCTCGGCGGCGTCTCCCCGGGCCATGTCCCGGCCCTCGTCGGCGGTACGGCGGCGGAGGACGACCGCACCGTCCAGGAGGAGATGGACGCCGAGTTCGACGCCGAACGCGGCATCACCCCCACCCTGTGGGAGCGCCAGGAGACGCCCGCCGAGGAGTCGGCCGCGCCCGGCGCGACACCCGAACTGCTCGCGCAGGTCGAGGCGTTGCCCCCGGCCACCGACGTCCCCTCGATCGACGAGGCCCGCGCGGTCGCCTCCGAGTCCTCCTACGGACTGCGCCGGCTGCTGCGCGGCTTCGGACTGCCGCTGGCGGCCAGCCTGGCCATGGTCGCCGTCGACGCCGGCGCGGGCCTGCTGCTGCCCGTCCTGATCAGACACGGCATCGACGAGGGCGTGGAACAGCTCGCGCTCGGCGCGGTGTGGGTGGCGTCCCTGCTCGGCCTGCTCGTCGTCCTGGTCCAGTGGACCGCCCAGATCGGCGAGACGCGGATGACGGGCCGCACCGGCGAACGGGTCCTGTACTCACTGCGCCTGAAGATCTTCGCGCAGCTCCAACGGCTCGGACTCGACTACTACGAGCGCGAGTTGACCGGCCGCATCATGACCCGGATGACGACGGACGTGGACGCGCTGTCCACCTTCCTCCAGACGGGGCTCGTCACCGCCTTCGTCTCCGTCGTCACCTTCTTCGGCATCCTTGTCGTGCTCCTGGTCATCGACGTGGAGCTGGCGCTGGTGGTCTTCGCGACCCTGCCCGTGCTGATCGTCGGGACGGTCTTCTTCCGGCGCAAGAGCGTCAAGGCGTACGAGCTGGCGCGCGAGCGGATCAGCGTCGTCAACGCCGACCTCCAGGAGTCCGTGTCCGGGCTGCGCATCGTCCAGGCCTTCGGGCGCGAGAAGGACGGCGCGCGGCGGTTCGCGGACCGCAGCGACCACTACCGGCAGGCGCGGGTGCGGGGCCAGTGGCTGATCTCCGTCTACTTCCCCTTCGTCCAGCTGCTGTCGTCGGTGGCCGCGGCGGCGGTGCTGATCGTGGGCGCGGCCCGGGTGGAGTCGGGGACACTGACGACCGGCGCGCTCGTCGCGTACCTGCTCTACATCGAGCTGTTCTTCGCGCCCGTGCAGCAGCTGTCGCAGGTCTTCGACGGCTACCAGCAGGCCGCCGTCTCGCTGGGCCGCATCCAGGAACTGCTGCGCGAGCCGACCTCCACAGAGGAGGCGAGGAAGCCGCTCGCCGTGGAGTCGCTGCGGGGCGAGATCGCCTTCGAGGACGTGCACTTCGCGTACGGCACGCTGGAGCGCGGCCTGGCGGAGGGCGGCGGCGCCGGCGACCCGGACGAGTCCGTCGTACTGTCCAAGGCCCCCGTCCAGGAGGAGACCGCCCTCATGGGCATAGACCTCCGTATACCGGCGGGTCAGACGGTCGCCTTCGTCGGCGAGACGGGCGCGGGCAAGTCCACGCTGGTCAAGCTCGTCGCCCGCTTCTACGACCCGACGTCCGGCCGTGTCACGGCGGACGGCACCGACCTGCGCGACCTGGACATGACCGCCTACCGGCACCGGCTGGGCGTCGTACCGCAGGAGGCGTACCTCTTCGCCGGGACGGTGCGCGACGCCATCGCGTACGGGCGTCCCGGGGCGACGGACGCCGAGGTGGAGGCGGCGGCCCGCGCGGTCGGCGCGCACGAGATGATCGCGACCCTGGACGGCGGCTACTTGCACGAGGTCGCCGAGCGGGGCCGTAATCTCTCCGCCGGTCAGCGGCAGTTGATCGCGCTGGCCCGTGCCGAGCTGGTCGACCCGGACGTACTGCTCCTGGACGAGGCGACCGCCGCGCTCGACCTCGCCTCCGAGGCGCTGGTCAACCAGGCGACGGACCGGCTGTCGGGGCGGCGGACGACGCTGGTCGTGGCGCACCGGCTGACGACGGCCGCGCGCGCGGACCGGGTGGTCGTGCTGGACCACGGTCGGGTCGTGGAGGACGGTACGCACGCGGAACTGCTCGTGCGGGACGGCGTGTACGCGCGGCTGTGGCGCAGCTTCATCGGCGAGACGGAGCCCGGTGCGGAGGCGCAGGAGGAGACCGCCACCGTCGCGGGGGCGTGACGGGGGGCGGTCCGCGCGGGCTCACCAGTGGAGGGTGGGCTCGCCGTCCGCGTCGAGCGTCTCCGCCAGCAGGTCGGCGTAGTGGCGCAGGTCCTCGTGCCAGCCGACGAAGGACGCGAAGTCCCGCATATGGACGGCGAGTCGGAGGGTGGCCGCGCGGGCGGTGCCCGGTGGCAGTGCCGGGCCGAGGTCTTCCGGACTCTCCTCCGTATGGAGGTAGCCGGCGAGCAGGGCACGCGCCGCCGCCGGATAGTCCACGGGCGGGCCCTGGCCGGCGGCGCCGAGCCCGCGCGTGGCGGCGGAGCGCAGCTCGTGCAGCTCCCCGAGGATCCAGCCGAGGTCGAGCGCCGGGTCGCCGCCGGTGACCTCCTCGCCGGTGAGCAGGACGCTGTGGTCACCGGCAGGGGAGGGGACCAGCCACCCGGTGCTGGGGGCGCCGTGCAGCAGGACCACACCTCCCCTGCCGGGTGGTTGTCGGGCGGCCTCGGCCCAGTCCCCCAGCCGTTCCCACAGCCGCGCCCCAAGCCGCCCACGGGCAAGGGCCCACAACTGGCCGCCGGGGCCTGGGTCGCACGGGCCTCGGTCCGGCGGACCGAGCCGCCCACGGCCGCGCTCCCGCGAGGCGGGGTCACGCGGGTCGGCGTCCCGCGAGCCTGAGCCCGCCGGGTCGGCGCCAAGCGCATCCGCGCCCTGCGGGCCGGGCCTCCGCGAGCCTTGGTCCGGCGAACGGGGGTCCCGCAGGCCGCGTCCCCGCGGGTCGGCCTCCCGCAGGTCGGAGCCCGGTGAGTCGGAGGCCCCGTCCCGTCCCCCGATCCAGGTCAGAAGGCGTCGAACGCCGTGGTGCGGTGGTGCGGGGGCGCTGAAATTCCAGGGGACATCGTGCAGTTGGCGCAGTGTCCGGCCCATGTCCGTCAGCGCTCGTACCGAGAGCCGGTAGCCCGTGTCGTCTCCGGAGGGCAGCAGGCGGGCCACCGACATGGCGCCCGGCACGCGGTAGACCATGCCGCCCCGTTCGCCCCCGGGCCCCGTCGCCCACTCCCCGAGTGCGAGCCGGGCGCCGAACGCCGTGTCGGCCGCCCGGCGCAGGGCGGCGGCGACTTCGGGCGAGGGAGAAGTCTGCGGCCGGTCATGGGCCGGCCCCGGGACGCGCAGCCAGCTGAAGCGGCCCTCGCCGTGGTACCGCACGCTGATCCGCAGGTACCGGGTGCCGTACTCGCGCACGGTCACCGATCCGGCGGTCCCCGCAGGCCGTACCGCTGCGGGGACCGCCGCCCGGTCGCCCACGGCGTGCGCGGCTCCGGCCGCGTCCGAGGCGCCCGGGGGTTCAGCCACGGCCGTCCCGCCGCCTGACCGCGTCCACGATCTCCCGCGCGTCCTTCAGCGCGGCGTCCTGGCCCTCGGTGAAGAGGACTCCGCCGCAGTTGAGGATCACCTCGTCCACCCCGGCGTCGCGGTACTCGCCGAGCACGCCCGCGATGTGGTCGGCGCTCCCGTACACGTACGTCCCGCTGTCCACCAGCGCGACGGCGCCCGCCCTCGGGTCGGCCGGGTCGGCCGCGACACCGGCCCGGCGCAGCATGTCCGTGTAGTGGTCGGCGGAGAGATGCCCGGACGCAGCGGTGTGCGCGAGGACGTACGGGTCCCGCTTCGGGCGGTCCACCGCGACATGGACGACGGTCGCGACCCGGCACCGGGTGTCCCTTTCCTTGGCGCCCTCGTCCAGCGCGGGGATCAGGGTCTCGGCGACATAACCGGGTGGCGTCATCCAGGTGATGGCGACATCGGCGACACCGCCCGCGGTGCGCGCCATGTTGGGGCGCAGCACACCCACCCCGACCTCCACCCGCGCGTGTTCCATCGGCATCAGGCGCCCGCGCAGCGCGTGGTAGTCACCGGCGTGGTCGACGATCTCGCCGTCCAGCAGGGAGCGGACGGTGCGGAGGTACTCCGCCGCCATCGTGCGGGGGCTGTCGTACGGCCGCCCGTTGAGACTCCGTACGAAGGCCGGCGCGCCGACGCCGTAGCCGGCGACCACCGGGTGACCCGTCGTCAGGGCCAGCGAACGGGCCTGGAGGGCGGCCTCGTACGGATGGCGCAGCGGCATCAGGGTCACGCTGGTGCCCACCGGGACACGTACCCCGGCACCGGCGAGATGCGCGAACACCTGGTGCGTCTCCACCTTGAGCGACTGGCCCATCCACACGCGGCGTGCGTCGCCGTCGCGTACCAGCTCGGCGTAGGGACGTACGGTCTCGGTGCTGTCCGGCATGCTCGGTACGAGGATGCCCGGCAGCGTGGACCGGTCGGAGGCGTCGGTGGTCACGAGGCAGCACACCTTCCCTGGTAGCTGTGACGGTTGCTCTGGCAGTGCCTGTTGCTGACTGTATCTGTTGTCATTCCTTGACGGAATGTTGTGTTTCCCTTACCTTCTAGCTATGAGCCCAGTGAGCCATCGCGAGGGATCGCCGATCTACAACCAGCTGAGAGTCCTGCGCGCCGAGCGCGGTCTCAGCAGGGTCGCGCTCGCCAACTCGGTCGAGGTGCACCCGCAGACCATCGGTGCCATCGAACGGGGTGACTACTTCCCGAGTCTCGATCTGGCGTTCCGGCTCAGTGATGTGTTCGGCCTTCCGGTCGAGGCGATCTTCAGTCGCAAGCCCTTCGTCCCGCTCTCCGCGCAGCTGTACAACAAGGAGGAACGCCCGTGACCCCGCAACCAAGTTCCGACGAGACGACGACGGTGGCCGGCGGGCCCTTGCGCCCGATGGCGATCGGGCTCTGCGTGCTCAGCGCCGCGATGGTGGTGCTGTCGCAGATCTCCGACGGCAACGCGTTCTCCGACTCCTGGTGGCTCGTGGCCTTCGTCGTCTGGCTGATGCTCTGGGGCCTGCTGCGTTCGATGACCCGCGGCCTCGGTGAACGGCCGGTGGCCGGCCTGGACGAACGAGAGCAGGGCGTGCGCAACAGGGTCGCCTTCATCGGGTACCAGTGCGCGGTCGGCGCCGGCATGGTCGTCGTCCTGGTCATGGTCTCCTTCCAGAACGAACCGGATGTCATCGAGCGGATCCCCGCGCTGCTCACCACGTTGATGCTGACCTCCGCGGCCCTGCCCTCGATCCTGCTGGGACTGTCCGGCATCGACGGTGAGGACGGCGAGAGCTTCCGGGACGAGCGCGACGGGTAAAACGATGAGGCGGGTGCCCACCGATTGCGGCGGTGGGCACCCGCCCTGTTTCTCGTTCGTCCTGCTCGTCCTGCTCGTCCGCTCCTGCTCAGCCGGTCAGGCGGTTCAGCAGGAGTGGTCGAAGGTGTTGTCGATCGACACGGCCGAGATGGCGGACGCGGCGGAGATGCACGCGGCCGACGAGGTGACCGTGACGGTGATCGTGGCGCCGGGGGCGTCGACCGCGGGGACGAGCTCGTCGGCGTCGGCGTAGCTGGTGTAGCCGCTGATCAGGGACTGGGTGTTCATGGCAACTCCCTTTTGTGATGCGGATGAACGTGGCTTCTCGGCGATTGCCGAGGGTCGAGCGGTGGTGCGGTGGTGCGGTGGTGCAGTGGTGCGGCTACGCGGTTCAGCAGGAGTGGTCGAAGGTGTTGTCGATCGACACGGCCGAGATGGCGGACGCCGCGGAGATGCACGCCTGCGACGAGGTCACCGTGATGGTGATGGTGCCGCCGGGGGCGTCGACCGCGGGGACGAGCTCGTCGGCGTCGGCGTAGCTGGTGTAGCCGCTGATCAGGGACTGGGTGTTCATGGCAACTCCCTTGGACTTCTCGAATGAACCTTGCGCCTGAACCGTGCACCGGATCGGCAATTGGGGAATCACGTTCTCCGGCCGTGCCAGCACCATTCCGCCAGCGGTGCCGCGCTGGCAATGGGGTTGACCGCTTTCGGACACTGGCCGCTTTCGGTCAACGGGCCCCGTTGGCGGTGTAGTTGACCACGTCTATGCTCGCCTGGATGACCCGAAATCAGATGCGCCGCATGGTATTGGACAACGGTCTGCGGGTGCTGCTCGCACCCAATCCGACGGGCGCGTCAATCGGTATGGCGGTGCACTACGGAGTGGGTTTCCGCACCGAGCCCAAGGGGCACACGGGCCTGGCCCATCTCTTCGAACATCTCATGATCCAGGGCGGCTCCCGGAGCGCCCCCGATGGATACCTGCCCCAGGTACAGCGGGCGGGCGGCCTCGGTGACGCGAAGACACGGCAGGACGTGACGGTCTATTACGCCGCCGCTCCCGCCTCCGCGTTGGAAATGCTGCTCGATCTTGAAGCGGATCGAATGCGTTCACCGCTCATTTCTTCGCAGAATCTACGCACGCAGACCGCGGTGATTGACGAAGAAATACGTCTCATGGTCCGCAATCGGCCTTACGGCGCATTTCCCTGGGTAATACCGCGTGCCCTGCACAGTCGGCCCGAGAACACCCGGGACGGATATGGCGAGACCGTCGATCTGGCGGCCATCGACATCCCGCTGTGCGAACGGTTTTTCGTCGACCACTACGGTCCCGGCAACGCCCTGGTGACCTTGACCGGCGCCTTTGAACCCGCCGAGGCGGAGCGCCTCGTACGCCGGCATTTCGACCCCCTGCCCGGCCGTCCCGTGGCCCCCGCTCCGGACGGGGCGGAGCCGGAGCCGGACGAGGACAGACATCTGTCGGTCACCGACCCGCACGCCGGGCTGCCTGCGGTGGCGATCGGCTACCGGATGCCGGACCCCGTGACCGAACGCGCCGACTATCTCGCGCATGTGGTGCTGGCGGCGCTGCTGGGCCAGGGCCGGCACGCGTTGCTGCGTCGCGGGCCGGCCGCGCCGACCGGGGTGGCGAGCCTCTCGGTGGGCTGCGGGCTGTTCGGGCTGCCCCTGGACACGACGGGGCCCGATCTGCTGACGCTGTTCGCGGTGTACGGGGGAGGAGAGTCAGGGTCCGGCGGTGCGCGGGAGGGGGCGGTGGCCGGTGGCGTGACCGACGCGCTGGACGCCGCGCTGACGGCTCTGGCGCAGAACGAGGTGGAGCCGGGGCTGTTGCGCGCCACCGCCGCCCGCTGGGCGGCGGGCGCGCTGCGCGAACTGGGTGATCCGAGCACCCGGGCGCAGCTTCTCGGCCAGCGCGAAATGCTCTTCGGGGAGGCGGAGCTGACCGAGCGGCTGCCCGAGTTGATACGGACCGGGGTGACCGGTGACCAGGTGAGCCGGGCCGCCGCCCGGCTGCGTGCGTCGCACCGGGCGGTCGTACGGTTCGTACCGGGTACGGGCGCTGCGGCGACAACCCCGGCCGGGGCCGCGACGGCTCCCGGAAAGGCGGTGGCGGCATGAGCGGCGCGGGCGCCAACGCGCCGGGGACGTACAGTTCGGGCGCCGACTCGCAGGGCACGTACGGCTCGGGCGCGAACCCGTCGGGTACGAAGGCCTCCGGCGCGTACGGCTCGGGCGCGTACGGCGAACCGCGGTTGCCGCTGCCCGACCTCGACACCACCCTCCCCAACGGGCTCCGGGTGGTGCTCTGTTCGGCCCCCGTCGTCCCCCTCGTCGAGATCCGGCTCACCGTCCCGTACGCAGCCACGGGACCCGGCGAGGTCGCGCTGCGCCAACTACTCGCCGGCATCCTGCTGCAAGGCACCACGCACCGCGACGCCGACGCCTTCGACACGGCCCTCGCCACGCACGGCGCCGCACTCGACGCGGGCGCCGACGCGCGACGGTTCACCGTCACCGGCCACACGCTCGCCGACTCCCTGCCCGCCGTCCTGGCCCTGCTCGCCGAGACCGTGCTCGGCCCCCGGCTGACCGAGGACGTCGTCGCCCCCGAACGGACCAGGCTGGCACGCCGTATCGAGCTCTCCTCGCACCAGCCCGCGGCCGTCGCGCAACAGGCGCTGCTGCGCCGACGGTACGGCGAGGAGTTCGCCGCCCGACTCCGGCCGGCGCCCCAACTGGCCGCCGCCTGCACACCGGAGGACCTGGGCGAGTTGCACGCCCGCCAACTGGGCGCGGACGGCGCGGTGCTCGTCCTCGTCGGTGACCTGCGGCCCGACGACGCCCTCGCGGCGGTCGGTGAGGCGTTCGGGGCGTGGCACCGGGGCGAGGCGGACGACGTACCCCAGCAGCCGCCGTTCCTCGGCGGACCGCCCCTGTGGGTGGACCGGCCGGGCGCCGTGCAGAGCATGATCCGGCTGGCCACCCCGGCCCTGCCGCGTACCGATCCGGGCTATCCGGCCCTGCATCTGGCCCAGTTGGTCTTCGGCGGGTCTTTCGCCTCCCGGCTGGTCGCGCATCTGCGCGAGGAGAAGGGGTACGCGTACCAGCTCGGTTCCGGCATGGAGTCCGTACCGGGCGCGTCGACGCTGATGATCGAGGCGGACACCGCCGCCGAGCACACGGTGGCGGCGCTCGCGGTGATCCGGGACGAACTGGCGCGGATGGCGGCCGAACCGCCGTCGGAGCGGGAGGTCGACGCGGCCAGGAGCTATGCGATCGGCTCCATCGCCACGGCGATGTCCTCCCCGGCCTCCCTCGCCTCCGGCCTCTCGAATCTGCTGCACATCGGCGTCGGGACGGACTGGCTGCACGGGTGGGGGTCGTTGCTGAACGGGGTGACGTACGAGGCCGTGACGGACGCGGCCCGGCGGTTCTTCCGGCCCACCGCCTTCACGGGGGTGGTCCTCGCCGACGAGTCGGCCGTCGCCCCGCTGCGGCGCGACGGGACCGGGGCCGAACTCGACTTCTGACGGGCCCGGTTGCTCAGGCCCCAGTTGCTCAGGCCCCAGTTGCTCAGGCCCCAGTTGTGAGGGAGCCCAGTTGTGAGGGAGCCCAGTTGTGAGGCTGTATCTTATACACAACTTACTCTGCAGACGTATATATTAGTGAAGATCGAGGTGGTCG